>NZ_JBFRJZ010000022.1:0-62284 GCF_041469125.1 Vibrio sp. 10N.286.51.E5
TCTTAAGATCCTGTCTATGTGTGAGCTCTACTTAATAACAGGTCAGGATATGAAATATTTGGTAACAGGTGCAGTGGGTTTCATTGGTAGCGCGACCGTTGAAAAGTTAAATGCGGCAGGTCACGAGGTTGTTGGTATCGATAATATCAACGACTACTTGACGTTAATTTGAAGCATGCTCGCCTTGAGCGTATCTCTCACTCTCAATTCCGTTTTATTGAGATGGATATTGCCGATCGTAGTGCAATTGAGACGTTATTTTCAAACGAGCAATTTGATAGAGTCATCTATTTAGCAGCGCAAGCTGGAGTACGTTATCTGATTGAAAACCCACACGCTTATGCAGAATCTAACTTGGTAGGACATCTTAATATTCTCGAAGGGTGTCGCCAATCGCAAGTGAAGCATCTAGTTTATGCATCCTCGAGTTCGATGTACGGGCTGAACTCTAAGGTGCCGTTTGCGACTATTGATAGCGTAGGTCATCCTGTATCACTTTATGCAGCGACAAAGAAGTCAAATGAATTGATGGCTCATAGCTATTCTCACTTTTACGATGTTCCAACAACTGGCTTACGTTTCTTCACTGTGTACGGTTCTTGGGGACGTCCAGATATGGCTCCTTACTCTGTGTACAATATTGGTCATGTTAACTTGATGGATTTTATCAAAGCGATAGAGAGTGAGCTCGCTATAGAAGCTAAGAAGAATTTTCGAGATATGCAGCCGGGTGATGTTTATCAAACTTACGCTGACACTGAAGACTTATTTCAAGCCACTGGCTTTAGGCCTCAAGTAAGTGTGAAAGAAGGCGTCGCTGAGTTTGTATCTTGGTATAAGCGTTTTTACAACAAGTAACTGTGTTTGATTAAAACTTAGCTTTGCGTATTGCTAGGTGTTCTATCTAACTTAATATGGCAGCCATTAGTTTATAAATAACGTTCGGTGGTTTTCCGTATTGGAAGTATCCTCTGATATCAACCCCTGCCTAACAAGCGTCTTATTCTTGATTAGATTTAATTTCAAAAATTTTCATTAAAAAGTAATAAGAGGTTACAAAGGGGCGTTATCCGTTATCCGCATAACACCTTAACTATTGTGTCAATGACGCGGAGAAGCAACCTGGTTTTTACTTTTTTTTGATAGAGTTGTGGCTATAATGTTCGTTATTTTTCTAATCAAGTGTGACAACGATTCAATGAAAACAATGTTAAGTGCGCTAGGGCTCATCACTTTGTTAGGTGGGTGCGCCTCTGTCGATAAACTAGAAGTCATTGGTCCTGGAATGACACATGATGAAGTGACTGCGGAATTGGGCACCCCTGAACGAGTGAGTCAAAATACCAATCAGCAACAGTATCACTATACCTTGCGAGAGGCACCGCATTGGTGGGCGCTAACGGGGTGTGTTACGTTACCTGCTGTGATCCCAACACTGGGTGTTATGTGGGCTTCTGACGGCTGCCTTGGTGAGTCGAAGCAGGTGAATATCGTGATGCGCGATGGGAAAGTGGTCGCTACGACTCTTGATGAGCTGAAGTAACCGGAGTCGTATGTCGATGTTCCCGCCTAAAGAGAGCAAGAGCGTGGATCTGCGTTAAGCCGAAAGAGTTAATATGCCTTTTCATTTTTACCAAAAATATTATTGCGATTTATTTCAAGGACGTCCATGAAGTCTACTTCTTTACCATTGTGTTCAGTATCCGTAGCACTGTTCAGTGCAGGTGTATTAGCTGAGCCTATTGAGCCTTTGTTTGAAACCCCAGAATATCTTGAGCACACCTGGGTGGATGATGTCTTGGATGTGTTTGGCGCGGATGGTGAGTTTGATGACAGCAAAACCATTGATATGAGCTACCTACCTACGGCGTACTACACTCCTGAGAAAAAGTTTGGTGTGGGGCTTTTGATGGTGGGGTTGTATCACACCGATGGTGCCGATGAGTCAACGCAACCTTCTTCGCTGGTGGTAAACTCGTTTGTTTCCCAGAATAAGTCTTATGGTGTGTCGATTGAGAATATGACTTATTTTGATCAAGGCAAGCAGCGTTTGCTTCTTGATGTGGATCTTCACAACGAAGCGTCGGTGTATTACGGCAAAGGTATTACTGCCGGGGATAAAGACAGTAATAAACATGAGTTTGATGAGGTGCTGTACTCTTTCAAGCCAACGTGGATGACAGCATTGGGTCCTCACTATTACCTAGGGGTTGGTGGTGATATTACGTATGCCAAGGCTGAAAAACTTGAAAATGTAGTCAATGACAGCAGCTCAACGCCATTTTATGAATTACCATCAGGCACAAGCGCCGGTGTGGTGTTATCAAGTGTGTATGATTCGCGCGATTATCGTTTGAATGCGAGTGATGGTTGGTTGTTCCAGCTTGATGCAGGCCTGTATCAGAATTTTGAAAGTGACAAAACGTATAGCCTTTATGATTTAGATGTGGCGAACTACATTAATCTTAATCCTGTCCCGGGTTTGGTTGCGTGGCAGGTACAAGGCCTTTTCAGTGAAGGCGATGTGCCATGGTATGCGATGCCAGACCTTGGCGGGTCGAGTGCGATGCGCGGCTATATTAAAGGGCGCTACCGTGATGAGCACATGTTGATGGGGCAGGTAGAGTACCGACTGCCGATCGTTCAGCGGCTAGGTATGGTGTTTTGGGGGGCTGCTGGCAGCGTTGCGCCTTCAGTGTCTAAGCTCAATGATGATATTCTTACCTCGGTTGGTACGGGGTTCCGTTTTCGTATCAAAGATAAAATTAACTTAAGAGCCGATGTGGGCGTTGGTCAGAATGAAACCGCCTTTTATCTTAACGTCAATGAAGTCTTTTAAGGTGTTCATATGATGAAGCTTCGAGCGGTAGGCTGTTTAGTTTTAACTGCAACTGTAACGCTGCTAATCAGTCCTGCTATAAAGGCGCAGCCACAGCAGCTACAAGATTCATCGCATCCACAAGCTTTATCGCACCCTCAGCAGTGCGAGAGAACCGCTTACTATCAGATTTATTTAAGTGGTATTCGCACCGGGTATATGCATCGTACGGAATCGTGGGAAGGAACCAACGCGACTATCATCTCACAAAGTAAGGCCAGTATTTTAGGTATTGGTACTCAATACGATCAACAGGCAACGCTTACTTGGTCGGAAGAGAGTGACAGCTGGCTGACGACCTCTTTTCATCAAGTTGTGTCGGGCTTTAAGAGCCGAGACATGAAAGTGAGTTTTTCTGATGACGGCAGTGAAACGCGGGTTGATCTTGATGGGGAAATCACAGAGTATCAAAATAACGGTGAGCCGCTTCGGGATGTTGACACGCTTTCAGTTCAGATACGCCAGTATGTGTTGGATGGGGATAGATCGTTCTCTTTAACTCGTCAAGCCACGGATGGGCCAGAGCCTTATGATTATGAGGTCCAAGATTTGACGTCGATTAAAGTCGTTAAGTGGGGTGAGATAGAGGTGATTCCGGTTAACCAGACGGGGGCAGAGCGCGTGACGTTTTGGTATGCCCCTTCGCTAGGCTACCAGTTAGTGAAAGCGCGTTATCACGGATTTTTGTTACGGGGAGGTGCAGAACTTCAGCAGTATCAGAGTAGTTGTGCAGATTTTACGGTGAAAGAAGAAGAGTAAATTTGCGACTTTTTGCTATGATTCTATGTTTACTTGGTACTAGTACCTAGGTTTGTGATGACTTTGAGAGAGGTGCATACAAATGGCAGATCTTTTTAGATGTTCGATTGCCAAAAGTATGCATCTTATTTCTTTTTATTAGAGTTTTTTCAGCTAGGTCGCTCTAGCTTGGAAAACTTATCGCCCTAAGCCTAAGCCTAAGCCTCCACGTCCTCTTCTTTCCTGAACGCAAATCGAACCAAGACAATCGCTACACCGAGCATACCGCCCAGTAACGTTGCTAACACACAAATAAGGGCACGCTTCGGTCCATCTTTCTCTTCTGGTGCTACTGCTGGGTCAATGGTCTTAAATACAAACTCATCGTCAACTTCGGCAAGCATTTGTGTTTTGTATTGCTCTTCAATCAAAGAGTAGAACATGTTTTGCAGTTCAGTGACTTGGGTTCGATTGATCTGCCCTTCTAAGTATTCAATTTTTGAACCGGCTTCAGAGAGCGCTTTCTCTTTCATCCATTTATTGATGTCTTTAACAATGAGCGTTACCCACTCTTGGGCAATGTAAGGAGACTTACTGATGATTGCGATAGTCACCATGCCGTTGTCTTTGTCTTCTGACACGCTGAAGATATCTTTAAATGCTTTATGCGCTTCCCATAAAGTCGGCTCTAAGGTTTCCCCCTCATCTTCATCAAATAACCACTCGTTAGACGTCTCATCATAGAGCTCACTGTCATAAGCAACTTTATTGGAATCTTCGTTCCAAGACTCAATCGCCATTAAAGGGACTAAAAGGTCATGTTTTTGAATGAAGGCTTCAATGAACTTGCGTGATTGTAATACAGCCAATGCTTCGACCTTCGGATCTGCAGTATCACCTCCCCCTATATTTACGCCAGCAATCGCAGCTAGTCCGCCCAGTGAGCCAGAAAGGCCGCCACTGCTACTTGATTGAGTCGGGGTTAGCAAGACATTCGACTTATAAGTATTTGGTTGAGAAAGCGCGAACAATACCCCCCCCACAGCAAAGACAAATGTCGTTAAGATAATGATCCATTTGCCCTGCCAGATCGCCTTGAATAGTTCTCTTAGATCAATTTCATCATCGGCCGCTTGTTGCTGCGGAAAATAGCCCGGAGGAAATGGATATTGATTTTCATTGTTTGGAGTTTGGGATTTCGACATTTTCATCATTCTATTAAGGACAACGCAATGTTGTCTAAACCTATCCCTCCCCCCTTATTCAAAAAAGGGGGAGGCATGCATTTGATACTAACTAGCTATTAAGTGTTGCCACTAGTCCTTGATCGCGCTCCAAGCAACACCCAATTGATACATGATTTGAGTTGCCGAGGTGATCGTGCTCAATCCATCTAGGTAGTCCACATCAATTGGTACTATGATGGTATCACCTGGACGAAGTGACTCGCTGTTACGGCTAAACCAATATGAGTTATTTGGAATCATCACAGAGCCATCAGCACGAACCACATAAACTCGGTCCGAATCTGCTTGCTTTTTGGTGCCGCCAGCTAGGTTGATATAGTCATCCACCGTCTTAGCATTGTCGAAAGTGTGAGTCGATGTAAACTGAACTTCACCAATAATAGAAACGGTCTTTTCAAATTCAGGTATGTAAAGCTTATCGCCGTTGGCTACCATTAGGTTCGCGTCTTCATCACCTTCAATAATAGCGGGTAAATCTATCACCATACGTCCCAAGGCTGGTGTTGAATTTAAACTCTGAACCAATTGCATCGCTTCTGATGGGCTAGATGAGAAACTTGCCGATGAACTGTTTTTACGTAACGTTAGGTTCGCTATTTGCGTTTCTAATTCGCGCTGCAGGTATTTCATTTCACGCTGCTCTCGGACTTTCAGCTTTTCTCTTGAAAATACCGAGCCTTGTGGGTAAGCAAATTGTGTCAAGCCTCCCGCTCGTTGTATTACTTCCTGAATCGTATCCCCTCGGTTTACTGCATACCTGCCAGGGAACATAACTTCACCTTGTAACTCTATAACCATCTCAGATTGCCAAGAGGGCTTTTTGAATACAATCAGTCGATCTTTAGACTCTAGGCGGGAGTCAGCCGCAGGGTTACCTGCTAACAGCGCACTTAGGTCGATTCGTTGATGCTTGATAACTTCGGTTTGGTCCATACCATTACCAGCATTAAAGCGACTCAGTTCGGCTTCGATTGTAAAGGCTGACTCTAATAAACCACCGGCAGCGGTAACAAGGTCTGCAGAACTCATCCCTTTTGCTAATGGGTACAAGCCAGGGTATTTTACGTCACCACTGATCTCCACTAATTTTACGGGTGAGCCTTCTTTTGACTGTGAACGAAGTCGTTCAATAATAGGTTCAAGTTCTCTTTCTCGATGCGATAGGCTTTTCGTATTTACAATATCTGAGATATTCGTCTGAGTGTCAGCGTGTTCTTGAACATCGCCATGAATGACAGCCCCTGTTTCAGCATCAATTCGACTGTCTACTTTTGAATTTGCTTGCGACGCTTTTTCTTTTTCTTTTTCTTTTTCTAACTGAAGTTTCTCAATCTCTAAGTTAGCCTGACTTCGTGAACTCTTTCCAAACCAATATTCAGTGTCAATATCATTAGTCAAAACAAAGATATGGTCTCGATTCTTAAGAACAACGTCATTTTTAGAACCTGGGGATGTAATTGCTTTCCCTAGATTGAATTGAAGAACTTCCACTTCGCCGCGTGGTTCTACTTCGCGAACAATAAGTGCATAGTCAAGGTCAGCCGTAGCACTTAAATCTTTGTCAATTGAAGACACAATATCAGAGACTCTCATACCTGGTCGATATTCGTACCCCCCCTGACGTACTGCTTGACCTCGCAGGCCAACTGCATTTATTGGGTAGTCGCTTACTAGGCCTAAATGGATTTCATCGCCGTCTTTTACTTTGTAATTTTGACCAGAGGATTTTGTAAGATCTACTGTCTCCATAACAGTTCCAGATTGAGTCTTACGCTTTATGGTGACACTGCCAAGATATGCTGTTGCTTTTGTTCCACCAGCATAACTCAGAACTTTTGATAACGATGTTGGTTTCGTTAGTTCAAAGTGTGCAGGACGAAGCACTTCACCATCGACGGTAATGGTCGATTTCTTAGGTGGTATGAATAAAGTATCGCCTTTTTCTAAACGAACATCTTGACTACTGTCACCGTTAAGAAGCAGGTTGTACATATCTAATACAGCAACCACTTTGCCTTCACGCTTAAGTTGCACTTTTCTCAGTGAGCCCGTTTCTTTTACGCCACCAGCAGCAATTAAAGCTTGGGTTAGTGTTGTAACACCATTAACGTTATAAGCTCCAGGAACCGTCGCTTCCCCGGTAATATACACTTGCATCATGCGCATGTTGCCCATCGAAACTAGTACATTACCGCCAATGATACGTTCTTTGATTAACCCGACAAGCTCATCATTTACCTGACTGAATGATTTGCCAGACACACTAACAGGACCAATACGTGGTAAGGATATTTGACCGTTACGATCGACTGTAACTAAGGTGTCACCATCTTCTTTACCGAACATTTGGATGCGAATTTCATCCCCAGGACCAACAACGTAGTCGTTTGGTACCGGGACACTATCGAATGTATTAAACGAGTCTGGAGTACCTTTGAATACATCATACCCGAAAGCTTGAATACCCGAAGGCTCGGCAATCTTGTCTTTATTCTCTTTATTTTCAATAGGTAAAGTTGTTGTTCTTTCTGGTGCTGCAACCGGTTCTTGAGTATTTGATTGTGATGAACCCGAATTTAGGGCGCTTAAATCAAAACCATATTGACGAGCCAGTTGCTCTTGTTGAGCTTTTGGTAGTTTCTTAAATTGTTCGATTTGCGCTGACGTTGGTTGATTAGCCCAAGCAAACTGACTGAGAATAATCGATGTTGCCAACGTGGCTTTAATAAACAGCTTCATGTGATATTTAGGTTCCTTGCTAACGATACGAGTTAGTAACGATATTCATAACCAAAGACAAAATTAGGCTCATCAATGGTTTTATTTGGTGATGTGTAATCTACGTACCCGATTCCGAAGCTAAACATGCCTTGCTGGAATGGGATTTGATAATCAATTTGTGTCGCGGTCTCTGCGGTTTGCTCCGCTTGGGAGTCTCTGTAAACAACACTTACTCGATGGTCATTCATGAGTTGAGCATAAAGAGCGACAGAAACGCTGTCACCCCAAAGTACTGAGGTCTGATCGTTCAATAGTTGTTGTTGTGCGTCAGTCCAAGTATCTCGATCTTGTTCATCGACGGTTTGACCTTCAATGACCAGAGTTAATTCTGCACCCCAATAATGAGCTTGTCCTTCCCAACCATAAGTGATTGCAGACGTTTTTTCTCCTAGCTCAATCTCTTGCCAGTTAGCATAGATAGCATGTGATAAATTTTGTAATTTCGGGAGGGTAAGACGACCATCGACACCATAACTGTTCAATGCATCATCTTGCTTGTCTGCATCCGATAATTGATAGTTAAGCCCAAGCTCAAAAGCGCGCAGTGGTTTTGCTGATAAGCGATTTAACCAAAGGTAGTTGCTCTCTTGGTCTATGTAGTTGACAGCAGAATCAAAGTTCCAGAAACCTATTACAGGGGCTTTGTCTCCAACCCAAGAAAATTGAAGGGTTGGGGAGGTTTCACCAAAGCTACCTTGCTGCAAATTATGTTGCCAAGTTGGCCCCCACCATCGCTCTAAATAGCCGATAGTGAATAAGGCTGCCCCCGAATTTAATGTGAGATGGGAGCCTTTAAAATTCGCTTGAGTGTCGTAATCAGATTCTGTACCTGATTGACCTGCACTTGGCTCAATACTGTCGGCATAGTTGATGTTCAAACGAAAGGAAAAATCATCTTCCATATGATCATAACTCGAGTAGACACCCCAGTGATCTGTTCCAACAGAGCCAAATCCAAGGTGTGTTTCAGGGCTTGATTGATACACGGCCTTAGCCATGACATTACCTCGAGCAAACTGAGCGTTGCTCATAGCATGTCGTAAATGCTGAACAGCAAAACGAGTATTGTCTGGGGTGTGTTTTTGCTTTATTTGATCACCCACAGTATTCCAACGAAGTGGGTAACTGCTAATTGGCGCCTGTAACAATAAGTTGTCTGAGAGTTTGTGTAGTGATGCTCTTAAAAATGGGTCTTGGGTCTCAATCCATGGAGAAGCAAAAACACAAGGGGACATTAATACTGAAAAGGGGATTAAGACATGGGTACATACAGCACGATGGTGTATTCGTCCCTTAAAGAATTTTTCTTTCATTTCGATGTCCGGAGTTAGCCTACTATATTAGCGATAAAAGCAGCAAATGCTATTCAGAGCGTACACGCTACCGCCCTTAGGTTTGGCTCCTACAGGCAATCTAAATGTGAATACTATTACTTTTTGGCTAGTAATTCTACTGACGAGGGACGTTGGTGTCACGCTTAAATACAAATGTGTGCCTTTTTAATCGGTATGCATCTAATTGTCATTGCCAGCCCGTTTGTTAAGTGGACATTTCTAAGTATGGTTACTTAAGTATTGATGTTCATCTATACTCAACTGAGTGCTCTTTTGGCCGCCATTTAATCTGATCTAACTTCAATGTATTCTGGATACTAGCTTCTCCTAAAGTGATGCTTTTTTTCATGTCCGGCCTCCCTACCTGCGCCCTTTCTTGATCTTCCGCTACAGTTTTGACTGTAAACTGTAGTAAAATTACGCTAATTTGTTTTTATACCGATTTATTTTGAATTGAACGAGGTCAGTCCTATGTCAGCTAAGAAGCCAATGGCTCTAGTGATCCTTGACGGTTACGGTTACCGTGAAGACAACCAAGACAACGCTATCGCGAACGCTAAGACTCCAGTTTTAGACGGTCTTATTGCTAACCAACCTAACACGCTAATCTCGGCTTCTGGCTTAGATGTAGGCCTACCTGATGGCCAAATGGGTAACTCTGAAGTGGGTCACACCAACATTGGTGCGGGTCGCGTGGTATACCAAGATCTTACTCGTATTACTAAGTCCATTTCAGACGGCGAATTCGGCCAAACTGAAACGCTGGTTAACGCTATCGATAAAGCGGTGAAAGCTGAGAAAGCGGTTCACATCATGGGCCTTATGTCTCCAGGTGGCGTTCACTCTCATGAAGATCACATCTACGCCGCTGTTGAAATGGCAGCAGAGCGTGGCGCAGAGAAAATCTACCTACACGCTTTCCTAGACGGTCGTGATACGCCACCACGTAGCGCTGAAAACACACTGGCACGTTTCCAAGAGTTGTTCGCTAAGCTAGGGAAAGGTCGTGTTGCTTCGCTTATTGGTCGTTACTACGCAATGGACCGTGATAACAACTGGGATCGCGTTCAAGAATCTTACGACCTGCTGACTCAAGCAAAAGCAGAGTTCACATTCGACACTGCAGTAGCTGGCCTAGAAGCGGCTTACGCTCGTGACGAAAACGATGAGTTCGTTAAAGCGACTGAAATCAAAGCGGAAGGTGAAGAGTCTGCCGCTATCGTTGATGGCGATACGGTTATCTTCATGAACTACCGTGCTGACCGTGCTCGTGAAATTACACGTGCATTCGTTCCTGATTTCGATGGTTTTGCTCGTAACGTATTCCCAGCGATCGATTTCGTGATGCTGACTCAATACGCAGCCGATATTCCACTGCTATGTGCATTCCCACCGGCTTCTCTAGAGAACACTTACGGTGAATGGCTATCGAAAGAAGGCAAAACGCAGCTACGTATCTCTGAAACAGAGAAATACGCACACGTGACGTTCTTCTTCAACGGCGGTAAAGAAGACGAGTTTGAAGGCGAAGAGCGTCAGCTTGTTGCTTCTCCAAAAGTGGCGACTTACGACCTACAGCCAGAAATGAGCGCACCAGAGCTAACTGAAAAGCTTGTTGCAGCAATCAAAGGCGGCAAATACGACGCTATCGTTTGTAACTTCCCTAACTGTGACATGGTTGGCCACACTGGCGTATACGATGCAGCGGTTAAAGCGGTAGAGTCGCTAGACGAATGTCTTGGCAAAGTGGTTGAAGCAATCAAAGAAGCCGATGGCCAACTGCTTATCACAGCAGACCATGGTAACGCAGAAATGATGGTAAACCCAGAAACGGGCGGCATCCACACGGCGCACACTAACCTACCAGTGCCACTTATCTACGTAGGTAACAAAGACGTTGAGTTCAAAGAGGGCGGTAAGCTGTCTGACCTAGCACCAACGATGCTTTCTCTGTCTGGTATTGATATCCCAGCTGAAATGTCAGGCGATGTGATCGTTAAATAGTCAGTAGTTAAATAGTTGTTTGGCTCAGCGGTTCACGTTGAGCTTTAATGATTTTGAAAGCCCGCACTTCAAAGTGCGGGCTTTTTTATAGATGCGAGATACGAGTAAACGAGATACGAAGAGCTAAGAGCAGATTCGGGATGCGGGTAAACGAGTAGCGAAGAGCTTTAAAGACAGGAATTGGGTGAGAAAAATATGCAGGGGAGAACAGAAGGGCACGACCTTAAATAAAAGACGAAAAGAACGGCCTTGATGAATATCGAAAGAGTGACATTGCTCGAATGATTAGATAGCTTAAGGTTCATACTATACTTGTCTTTGACCTTATCACTAGGCCGTTTATATGAACTCAAACCGTTTGAAGCAACGACTGCAAAACTCAATGAAAGCGCAGCAAAGCCCATATTGACACTGATGGGATTAAACTCAAATAATCGAGCGTATGTTTATTAGCGTGCCGATGGTGTTGATTATTGATACATAATACCAAGCGTTGTAAATAATTGCGCATCCTAGCTGGTTAAAACGCTCGATAACTGCGTTACAATTTGTGATTGCTTGCCCTAAAGCCGCTCCCTATTCAAAACATCCCCTAAATTCGAGTTCAATTAACCAATAATTAAGCTGAGCAATGTATTCGAGGTGTTGTGATTTAAAGGAAAATCAGCTCCGGAAAAACCTTGGATGCAGGCGATAAATTCTGTAGTTGGCTCTCATTGAACGTGTACAGTGAAAGCATCGTGAAATCTTAAAGGCTCGTTAGTTGCCATCTAGCGCGCTGGTGCTAACATTTGTGTGTACAGTGCTTTTCAAGGAACTACTCATGGATGCTAGAATCCAATTTCGTGTTGATGACGAAACAAAACGCCTAGCTCAGCAACTGGCTGAGAGCCAAGGTCGCACTCTTAGTGATGCTTGCCGTGAACTGACAGAACAAATGGCAGAGCATCAAAGAAAGGCATTATCTCATGATGCTTGGTTAACGGAACAAGTAAAACTTGCTTTTGAAAAGTATGACTCTGGTAAAGCGGTGTTTATTAACAATGATTCAGCCAAATCTCGAATGGAAGCCCGTAAAGCGAGGATTCGTAGCCGAGGTCAACAATGATTTTATGGGAAGAAGAGTCTCTTAATGATCGAGAGAAGATCTTTGAATTCCTCTACGACTTTAATCCAGAGGTAGCTGAAAGAACCGATAATATTATTGAAGCCAAAGTCGAAAACTTGCTTGAGCAACCTTTAATGGGAGTGCAACGTGAAGGCGCTCAAGGCAGACTACTCATTATTTCTGAAGTTTCGATGATTGTTTCATATTGGGTTGAAGGTTCAATTATCCGTATTATGCGAGCTCTACATCAGAAGCAAAAATTCCCTACAGACTAATGTGATGTGAAAAATACAGGACACCCAAGTATTTGGCGGTCTCTAAATTGGTACCTAGGCTTACTTTATCAATTTAGATTTCGCGCACTGGTGGTCAGGATGACTCAAGCATGTTCAACTCAAGTTTCCCTTCAAGATACGGCGTACTATCATGGAAAGCGATTGGCTTATGCCGAGAGGCGCTTTTGTGGCTTTTGCTTTAGCTTCCATTCCCAAACTTGCTATACTTCCATCTGTATTTAATCATGTCAGATTATTCATCAGTCCGTTAAAATCATGGAGGTGGGATGAAGGAGCAAGTTAAAAAACTCATTGAAGAGATCAATAGAATTCACAAAGAGTTTTCAGAGTCTTGCTTTGAGCAGGGGATGTTTGAGCAAGTGAAGCTATCTAGGACAATCTCGAACGTCCCTGCCTCTCATATCTATAAATACCGCTTAGTGCTTCATGAAAGTATCAATGACTATCTCATGACCTCCCATATTGAGTTGAAATACTTTTATCGAGTAAAAACAAGAGAAAGTATCGACGATAAAATTGCGCGTTATAGTGAGCGCGACAATCAGTATCCGGTGAACAATTGGCTCAATGATATTTTTGGGGCAAGGATTATATTAACCAAGTCCGAGATCGCAGAAGTGATGGAAGAGCTGGATAACTGGCAAGATGAACTTGGTTTGAAAAACTGGTATTTGCGCGATAAGGAAGGCTATAAAGGACTTCACATCTATTTTAAAAATAGAAGTAACTTTTACTTTCCGTGGGAACTTCAAATTTGGGATAAAGAAGATTTGAGGTCGAATATCGAAAACCATGAGAAGTTTAAGCGAAGCTTTATTTAAGGTTCATCACGGATACACGACAACAGCCATGTGTTGTAAGCGTCTTTAAATCGACTCATTCAATCCTTTCAATAAACGTCGTAACCTTTAACTTTGCTCGTTAAAGGTACTCGTAAATGTCTCAGCATCGATCTCAACAAGAATGGCTACGCCTTGAAGCGGGGCATGCTCTCTTCATGTGCCTCGGAATGTGATTCCTCAGTGGTTCGGTCTTCTATTGAAGGAGCTTGCTGTTGTATGAAAATGTATCCTTGATACCTCTGCTATCTATCTTCACAAAGCCCCTTTCATGTGGACTTGGTGGTGAAAGCGAAGGTGAGCTCACCGGAGCTATTGGCGTATATCGAGCGTTACATGCCAGTAATCAGAAAGTCAATAGCAGCAATGATTTCGTTTCTAAATGTACTCAATTCATTGACTGGTTCACGTAACATCTTAGTCGGCACACTTGCCATTTGGTGAGTGAGGATCACGAAGTCACCTTCATCAATATGGATTACTGGGCATAGGTGAGTAGGGGCTTTCTTTTCTAACATTTCAACTGGTGTTAATGGGATCACCAGTCGGGTATTTAGCGTATCAAGCATTTCACTTTGAACATCAACAAAGTATGGATAAGCGGTAGCAGTGCTTTTATCGTTATTTTGGTAGAGTGAAAACTGTGACATTAGAATATTCTGTAAGAATCGGAAAACAGACTGTGGTTTTCGGTTAGTTCGTTGCAAGCACTGATAGCATCTGCATTCTGCTCCAACCACTCAGTTTTACGGCGTTGGCTCACTTCTTTTTCAAGCGCTTTTTCCATTGTTGCTGAGAGGTTTATATTCAGGCGCTTAGCTTCAGCGAGTAATTCGCTATTTAAGCTTAAGTTTGCAGCTTTTTTAGGCGCTTGCGTGCTATATGCGTTTCTCATGATAATTACCTATGCGTATTTAAGGTGCGCATTAAGTATAGGTACATGAAAGGCATATAACAAGCGGGTATGAATCACATGGCTATTGTTTGTAGTGGCCTAGTTAATTTGGCCACCTGATTAAGAGGTGATGTATGATCATCTCGAGACTAAAACAGGTGACATTATGACTAAGCGTGAAAGACGCACTTTCTGAGTTTAAACTTGAATGAAAAATACGGGTCACACATGTTATCGGTATTCCCGTGTTATCAGGAGCGCTAGTCTTGCCACTGCCAAGGCACTTGCCTGTACTGATATCGGTTGAGCTGAAACGACACCGCTTTCTTGATGGTCGTGTAGCTGTAACACTGCCTGTTATGCGGCTTATCGATAATGACGGTCTTCTCGCCATAACAAATATCACTGCGTGGATCTTGGCAATGTTCATACAAAGCAAAAGATAACGCTTGGCACCATTGAAGGTGTTTTTCCCACACCATCGATCTATCCAAATGCCCATCCGTTTGTTTAAGTGCGCAGTAGTACTTCGTTAAAGTCAGCCCAGGGGACTGAGCGTGTAATCGAACATCGTGAAACATAGCCATGCCCGAGGTCATCATACTGTCGGCGTACTTATCGAGTACCAATTGCAACCTTGGATCTTCCATAAAACGCTCATAACATTGCTTGGCTATCGCTTCTAAACGGCGTTGTTCGTTCAATGAACTTAACGCCATTTCTTGTTTGTTGCCGATGAGTGTATAAACCGAAGGCAGTTCAGAGCCTAATGCAAAGGCGCACAGTTGATCATTATCCGTTAGGTTTTGATGGAAGTATTGAGCGCGGTTAAAGGTCAGTATCATCATGCCGCGCCTCCTAACATCATGTCGTTAAACGCGTTCCCGTCTTGTCTGGAAGCATTGGCGACATAAGGGGCGTACACCTCAAACAGTAGCTTGGTGTCGCTGTGTCCTAATTTGTGTGAGATAAAAAGTGGATTCTCATGCGCAGCAATGTGCAGCACCGCAGCGGTATGGCGCGTTTCGTAAGCGCGACGTGGTTTCAGGCCTGCTTTTTTCAACGTTGGGTGCCAAACATGCTTGCTGATGTAATGCGTATCTAACCCTTGTCCTGTTTTAGAGGGAAACACAAATGGGCTGCACTCATCTCTCATTTCCCACTGACGTTTTAGCGCTGCGAACAAGGTGTCGCACATCTGCAAATCACGACGAGATTTGGGTGTTTTCACATCGCAAATTTCCCCATTCACATAATTTTGTCTAACGCGAATCAAGCGATGGTCAAAATCAATGTGCTCCCAATACAGGCCATGCACTTCACAACTTCGCATGCCCGTCCAAAATCGCAGTAAAAAATAATCATGCCATTGCGTATCACAGCATTCTAAGAAAGTACGGACTTCATCCATGGTCAGCGGTTTCGAATCCGCTTTTTCCTCTTTCAGGGATTTGTAGCGTCGAAATGGGTAATCAAAGTGATGCTCTTCGGCGGCGAGGCTCAGAATGGCAATCAGCGGCCATAAAATATTATTGATGCGCTTGTTGGTGAGTTGTCGCTCGCCATTAGCCTTACGAGCTTCTTGCAGCGTCTGACGAAAAAATTCCACTTGAGAGAGCGACACTTCAGAGACTAAGGTATTGCCAAAGTGCGGAATGAGGTAGTGCTCAAGGGTGTTTTTTACCACGCCTTTATAACTCGCTTTCCAATTGCCTTTTTGACGCTCATACCACTGATTCGCAAAGTCATTGAAAAACGGATAAAGACGGTCGGGGTATTTATCTCGCTGTAAGGATTCAAACAAGGCCACTTTTTTACTGTCAGGGAAGTAGTCACGGTATTGAAAGGTGCCAAGGTCAATCTCGGCGTTCATTTGCTTGAGGGTGGCTTGAGCAAGCCTTAAGTTTTTCGGAGTGGCCATTTGCTGGGTGCCTTCGCGAAAGCGTTGGCCGTACAAATGAAGATCGAACTGAATGCGCCCATTAGGACGGATGCGAATATGAGCCATAGCGGCCTCCATTGATATCAGGTCTTAAATAGATCTGTCCCTCACCAATGGAATTCGCTAGAATCGAGCCATCGGCTGGGTCGGTTTAAACTCCTCGCAGCCGGTACGGGGTAGGGAGGTTGCCGCCTTCCTATCCCAACTGCATATTGTGTGCGGCGGTGTGACGCAAGGTCATCATCTGCCAGCGCATTTCACGGTATCTTCCAAATCCTAAAGCGTGTCTTCACGCCCATTTCTTCCGATAGCCTATAAAACGTTCAATATTGACTCTAGTCGTTTACTGGATCGATGTCCAGTGCTTTTGATGGTTTTTTCATCAAAGATGACGGTTCATTGGTGCGCCGCTGATGTGTCATTAAACCCAAACCTGTCAGCTTGTTCTCCGCCTTTGTGGAATTGCATCAGAGTTCACTGTAGTTTGTATCACTCTGTCTCGTTACTGTTTAATAGAGAAATGAGCAAACTCGGCGATGAGGGAATTACCCCCGTTTTCATACCAAAAGGTTTGAATACTTTGTTTAGAACCTCGGTGTTGTAGCTACCTCTATCATTTTCAATATCTGAGAGTGTTTTTCTTGAGACATCGACGAGTTTTGCAAAAACATCCTGTTTTAGGCCTAGTATGTTCACTCGCAGTGTTCTAAGGGCTTGGCCTTGTGTGAGCCCACCAAGCAAGAGTTGTTTGATAATATCGTCCATAGCCGTTTTACGATCAGATGCCCTGATCGCTTTTGAGTTCTTAGATACCTTCTGTTTTGCTTGAGTATTTGGTTGTAATTTACTCTTTCCCGAGTGTGTTGGTTGATGGGAAGCTATTGACTTTGGCTGTTCTCGGCTTGCTCTTAGGCGAGCTACGGTCTCATATACAGTCTCTTTATTTGATCGGCTACTCTTACTCATGCTAGCCCCCATTTTGTCAATTTTTCAGATATATGATTAAACCCAATTGCTGGCATCTCCAAGATTTGTTTTGGTACACCTTGTTCTTCCAGTCTCTTTTTAAGGTCAAGGCATTTAGCGGCTGTATCTCTTAGTTCTTCAAGAAGGACGGCTGTTGGTACTAGATCTGACAGGGATTCAGCTATTCCTATAAAATCATAGGTTCCGCCGACTTCGAGTGGTGCTTGCCATTTTGTGCTTCTTGGAATGCCCTCGGGATCGGCTTTCATTGGTGCAAAGTCGTATATAGGAGCCAGCTTAATAAAACCGTCTCCTCTCAGGAAGGAAGTATTTCTTCCGTGGTTGTCACTATTCCCAAACAAGATATTGAGTAAATCTCGCTTTACCCACTCAACGACGAACTCCTGGGGGTCGAAAGCATACCCTTGATGTTGAACCATGTGGCTTTGGGTCATCTTTTCTATGAGGCTTCTGATAGTGGCTTCGTGGTTGAGAGTGACTCCTGCACCTTTATTTAGCATGGAGTATACGGATTCCATACCGAATTTTTCCACCTGTTCCTTATTGATTTGAATATCAAATCTAGGTAGCCATAACGAAGGGTAATTAAGACCTTCTTCTAAGCGCATGCCTTGTATTGGAATCGTATCAAAACCCATTTCAGTAAGTGCATGATAGTAATAGAACTCAGCTCTTAGAATATTACAGTCGACGGTGCTTCTCGAACCTCTGGGGTATTTTACCAGGTAGTGTAAATCGTGATTGCTAGGGTCATCTTGATAGGGATCTATCCATATTTTTTCGTCGCCAGTGTGAGGGGTTATCTCGCTACGTAGGAGTAATTTAGGGGCCTCTCCTCCCGCGCCCGTCGCTCCACCTGCCGCTGCGCCTCTTTGCTGTGCATAGTCGAGGAAATCACCCGCTCGGTTCTTAACATCCTCAACAGAGAAATAGAGGTTGTCTGATATTTCGTAACGCTCAGGAAGAGACTCTTTCACCCGTAAATTGCCGATAGGCGACATCGTCCCAAACTTAAGTAAAACAAAGTCTTGTTCATCGAAGCTTAGATCCTCAATATCTAAGTGCTTGACCCAGTACCTTCTACTAGCACCACTTGGCATTATGTCGTCTAGGAATCTTAACCAACCAGGTTTTCCCATATCATCAAAGAAAAAAGAAACAGGGTGATTGATCGAAACTGCATGCAAATCGTCTTTATCATGATGATAGAGAGCATAATCACTGAGATAATTGAGTTCAGAAATTTGGAAGTTATGCTGAGCACTCTTAGGGAATGAGATGAGAGCAACATCGAGCCATTCACCTTTGATAAAAGCTTGTACTGTTAATTCTTCCATTGGCTGCACCTCACTTGTGTTTTATGTGTAAAATAATACGCAATAATGCTGTTTTTTTCAAATTGTGAGTAAATAGATACTCATGAATAGGCGAGGTGGCACAACTGTCTCACAAGACTGCACAATCAAGAAAGCAGCCTTGCTGGCTTGACCGTGAGTCTAACTTTCGTTGACAAAAACCACGCTGTGATTGTTGAGACGTTGAAATCCAATATGATGAAAAACCGCAAACTGGCGAAACACATAGCGGATGCCTCGTGGCACAGCTTTGTCGTTAAATTGGAGTACAAGCTGCAAAGAAAAAGGTAAGCACTTAGTGAAGCTGCGTAAGTCTCGATACTATCGAGCAATGGCTAACGAAAGAAGCATCGCCCGATAGGCGGTGAGCAGTCACAAAAAGTATTTTAAATTCTTAAGCGCTTAGAGCTCGTGATGTGAGACAGAGTTTCCGGATGACGCTGAACCAATTTTAGAAGAGTTACCGCTTGTCCATTTGGTGCGCTACGCCCTTGTTCCCAGTTTTCTAGTGTACGAGATGATGTATGCAGCAAACGCGCAAACACACCACGCGACATATTAAACTGTTCACGAATACTCACGATTTCATCAGGTGAAATATCTAGTTCGCGGATATCTTTAACATGATGAGTTTTAAGAGTTAGTTTGCCCTTGGAATACTCTTGAGCCTCAATAAGAGCTGAACTTAACTCTGTAAATAGATCACGATTGCTCATTACGCCACGCCTCCATAAAAAAGCCTTTAGTTGTTTCTTTTGGTCTGCGGTTAAATCGGACATTTCATTCTTGCCATAAATTGTCAGTAAGTAGAACCGACGCTTTTCATCGAGGAAGTAATAGATAATACGAGACCCGCCACGCTTGCCCTTACTTGCAACTTGAATCTTTCGCAAACCACCTGTACCCTGAATCACGTCCCCCTGTTTTGGATTAGACATTAACTCAGCTTGAAAAAGCCTAAACTCATCATCACTTAGATATTCATTACGATACTTTTCAAATATGGTTGATTCGAGATGTGCAAATATACTTTTCATTCGCAAAATATACGCAAGTAACGTACAGATGGCGAAGCTATACGTGATTAACGTAGTTGTGACTTTTAAGGCAATGGATCTGATCTTAGACATGTTGATTGTAGAATCACTACTTATCGGCATCGGTCGTGTTATCAAGCCTTTCCCTACGCGACGTCTGAGCACTTACTGACTCTCATTAATGGCATTACACGTCATCAAATCCAAACAGATCGTTTTGTTCAGGCTTATCACTTGAGAGCTGTGAGATATCGATGATCCGTTTTAGCTCAGGCAAGAGTGGCAAAGCACGCTCCAAAGGCACACTGTAATAAGGGTGCTTCCCATCTTCGTCATTGTGAAACCCCAATTTGAGTTCACCTTGCGCGCTGCGCAGCACCGTCATCTTGACTTGATCAGCCGATGTGATGTCTTTGATACGTACATTTGATAAGGCGTTGAGGTTGACGCTATACAGTTGTTCTTGTGAAGTAATGATACTCTTGGTCGTGAGTGCCATTAAGGCGCCAACTTTGGGTGCTAAGCTCGCGAAATACATACTCTCAGGGGTGAGGTAAAGTAAGGCTTGGTTGGTTTTTTTAATCTCTTCGATTTTTTGAAAATTGTCCCTTTCGGCTTTAAATTCAAGAACATCAATCACCACTTTGGCTTCTAACTCAAAATGTTGCTGCTGTCTTTCTCGGTAGGCGCGCAATGGCGCCAGGGAGTGGCAATACACCTGCTCTCCATCGCTAAACATCGCTTGCTCATCATCGATATAGACAGACAAGGTCTCGCTTTGTGTTGTTTGCGCGATCGATTCCAGTGAGTGCTTGGCCTCTGGAGTCAGGGCCATATCGATGTCGATGTTCATACCCTTAGGAAGCGCGAAAGGAATGATGTCGTTGTCTCTCTCTATTTGAACGCGATTGCTGTCTTTGTTGACCTCAAACACTGAGAAAGGGGTGCAGGTATTGGCCAGTTGACATATCGCCAGCGCTTGCTTGGTCTCAATAATTTGCTTGGGGTGCGTCATGACGCTATCAAAGAAGGCCAGATGATGTTCACAAGCGGGCTGCGCGAGGGCGTAGCGAAAGGAGTTCAGTTCGGTTCGCCCTTCCAGTACGATGCCGTCTTGTTGGTTGTCATGACGGAGCTGCAATGAAATCGTTTCTTTTTGGTCGATATGATTGGTTTGGCACAGCCATAGGTTGGCAAAAGCGGTGGCGCTAAACGAGAAAGCGGCGTTGTCCAATGTGCAATCCGACGCTCTGTCCAACGTGGTCATGATGAGCTTCTCCGTCGCGCCGCCAATGAGGTGAAGCGATTTATCAGTGACAATGAAGGTGACAAAGGGATGCTCGCTGCCTTTTTTGATGCCGCTAACCAGCTCGGTAATGCGTGCGTGTACTTTTGGTTGAAAGTTCAATGTGTTCATAATGTGTGTCCTTTTGGCTGTGAGGCGTTAAGTATCATGGTGTTCCACCAGGTTTGAAATTGCTCAAGAAGAAGTGGATCGGTGACCTCTAACTCCAACGCTATCTTGAGTTGAGTGCGACCGGTGGGGATGATGATTTTATTCGCGGTGTCTTTTGCTGTGAGTAAAGCCTCCTGTATAAAGTCCCATTTTTTACTGTCGAGACGTTTTCGGTTTTGATGCAGCGTGATATGACAATGGTATTTGAGCGGTGATTGCTTGAGGGTGTGGAGCGCTTTTTCCACCTTTTGGTTGCATGGGCTAAGAAAATACAATTGCTTGCCATTGATCATTCCCTCGTCATCGCTTTGCGGCGGTTTCTTTTCGAGGTGTAGCTCGCCAAGGGGACGTAGGGCGGTTCGTGCGGCTTTATTCCATTCAATGCCTTGGTATTGCCCAAAGGCGCGCCATGCGTCACTCACCATGGAAAAAGCCAAAGGCGTTTCTTTTAAGCGTTTGATTTGCTCTCGAGTTTCCCACTGAAAACGATAAGGGCGGGTTTGGGTTCCACTTGAGACGCCTTTTGTCCAAAGTCCAATCCACTCGTTGTCGTTTGACTCCGCCTCTTGAAGCTGTTCTTTATCACCATTTGGTTTGCGCTTGCTGCCCAAACGTTGGCTCAGAGCCTCCGTCAGCTGTGCATGAGTAAAGCTCGGCAGGTGGCGCTGCTTTTCAGAGGATGAAAGCTGGGCGTATTGAGGGCTAAGCCTCATCAGAAGACGAGTGATATCATTGGAACCTGGTTTCATTCCCCAGAGGTATCTCAGCTCGGCATGTGTGTATTCTCGCTGTTGAGGGAGAAAGGCAGGCGCGACCCATTCCATACCATGCAGGTAATGCAGTCGAGTTGTCGCATAGTGTTGATGGCCCAGCATTCGACCGATTTCATCAAACAGCAGCATATTGTTTAACTCTGAAAATGAACGCCCTTGCAACCAGTATTGAAATCGCTGCTCAACAACGGATGTTGAGAAGAGAGACGCGGTGACGGGTTGATGCGTTTTATGCCAAGCCTTTGGCGCCGCACCGTTAGCAAGGCAAAGTGCTTGTTGATAGAGCAGCTTGGCGCCGCTGTGACGAAGGTGATGAAAGCGCGCTTTTTTACCGTGTAATTGTTTGAGCACTTTCGTGATAGGCAAAAGGTAGTGGCGCGCTCGTAAATGGATGGACTCGTCTTCAAAGCCAATGAATGGCTCGCTAGGAGGGCGGTTGGCTTTGAACGCCAGTAATAACCGTATTAATTTGGCGCCGATTTCGGGCATCACAACCTGAACCGTGCGCGTGTCTCCGCTTTTTGTTTTGCCTTCCTCGGTATTGGTAATGTAGATCGCAAATAACTGACCTTTTTCGTGGGTGCATCGAATATCTTGAAGGCGCAGGCGTAAGAGTTCCCCGCGTCGAAGGGCGCCGTAATAACTCAATAACGCGCTGACACTCGCAAATAACGCCTGCATCGGGGACAGGCTGTGCGTTAATAACTGAGTGACCAGGTGGTGCACCTCTTCAGCGCTAAGAGAAAGGGCATCAATTTTTAGGCTTTGGGTCGGTTTGATGAAGGTCGAGAGATCTAAGTGCTCAGTGATGGGTTGCTGAGTAAGAAAACGGAAGAATTGATACAGAGTCCATTTTTCCATTGTCTCGTCTTGGATGAGGCGGTATCGATCTTTGGCCCATTGTTGCAGGGCTTCCCTGTCATTGGCGATCGAGAGAGGGAGTGGGGTCGTCGACAGTTCATTTTTAAAACTGGTGTAGCGCAGCAAGGTGGCGGGGCTGAGGGTGTTTTTTTTCACGCCGCCAAATTGCTTCAGTTCTTGCACATAATCAAACAATAAGCGGGGCAACAGGTTGTCTGCTTGCCACTCGGGTTGAGTGGGCGCGGCTTGTTGGGGCATATTGAGCGACTTGATGAGCATGGCGTGAGGCCAGCGATGAAACGGAGTCTCTTGGTTTGGGGCTCGGGGGGGGATCTTCGCAAACGGTGGCGGCTGATAAATATCTTGCGCTGTGGCTACGCGCGATAAGGCCGCCTCTTGTGGTAACGCACTTACATGGCGCATGGGCTCAGAGAAATCTTTTAATATTTCAGGGGGGATGGCGAAGCGATGGAGCCATAAGGTTTGGACAGATTGTTGCCATTGATGAGGGGTAAGCGCTTTGCGCTGCGCAGAGGGATAAAAATCCTCGAGTGAGTTGAGCAATCGGTTAAGTGTCACTCTTGGGTTGCCCGGCTCTTGTCGGCACTGCCAGTCATAGAAGGCGCGGGCTGCAAGCGGTGATACGGCGTAGCGCGTAAAACTGACGGGTTCGGTATCATCAAAATACGACAGGTTAACAGGGTGCGTGATGGTTAGGGTGAGTTGATCGCCAATGCGCTCCAGCGGGGTGGGATCATTGAGTCTTTCACACCAAGCGTTGAGCGGCAGAGGCGCCACTTCTCTCATCAAGGTCAACACGGTCCACGCCAAGTTTGGGGTTCCTCTTTGCTTGATACGGTGCTGGCTCTCTTGTTGGTAGTGCATAGAGATAGCATGAGCCCTTGCACTTTGTTGATACAGCGAGACCAACCACAAGTGTTCATGATCGTTAAATTGTTGCACCTTTACCGGTGGTAAGACCCAGCCACACACCTGGTTTAGGTAATAAAGCGTCTCATCACGCGCCCGTTTTAAGGCTCTTTGCCGGCCTGTTGGGATACCTGAAATGGCTCGGTTTATCGAGGCCATTTGTGACTCGGTCAATTGGCGTTCATGCTCACTTTCTTGGCCCCTCTCTTGAAAAAGCAGCGTTAAGAAGGCCTCGAAGGCGTCAACTTCAGCGCACGCTATCGACTGCTGTTGATAGAAGTGATGGATGTGTTTTGCGGTGTGGCTTTGACGGTTCATAAGGCACGGTCCTTTTTTGAAGGGTAGGGCGTAAGGGCAGAGAGCTGCAGCCGCGATGGCCAGTGGTTCAAATGCGCAATCAATGTTTGGTTGCAAGCTTGAAAAGCATAAGCGCTGCCAAGGTGTTCACCCAGTTCGCTGTGGCCCATCAGTACATCAATTTGTTGGGTGGTTAAGCGTGGGTGAGTGGCCATCAAGGCGTGTTGGGCAAAGCTGTGACGAAGCTGGTAAGGGACGACTTTTTCTTCGGGGGCCCCCAGCCTTTGTTGAAAGCAATGCTGCCACTGTGCATGCATAAACAACCTCAAGGTTTTTGCGGTGAGGGGGACGGCGACGTTGTTCTCATCAATCAAGTACCATAGGGGCCCCATGGCAGAAGCGTCATTGGGCGCTAACGTTTGGAGCACGCGCGCTTGAAGTTTAAGGTAAGACTCAATCGCTTGTCGTAAGTAGTTCGGAATATCGATAAGGCGGTAGCGTCCCTTGTCTTTGATAAGGGCGCGTTGTAAATCAAAGCAGGCTTCCCGCTCTATCGAGATGTGGTGAGTAGGACGAGCGCCGGTAAGAAGGACAAATAACAACGCCAGCTCGTAGGTGCGCGCGTTGTAATACTCACGAAGCGCGTCTTGGGAGGCGTTTCTTTCTGGCACCGTTGCCAGTTGTTGGCGAAGGTGACCAAAGAAGAGACTCAGCTTGGGAATCGGGATCGCGCGCGTAGAGCCAATGGAAATGGGCGGTATTGGAATATAGGTTCGAGCGCCCTCGGTCAGTTCGAGAGTGAACGCCACGATCGCGCCTGCTTTTTTCAGGTAAGGGGGACGCTCGTTAAGCGTTGTAAAGACGGGAATAAGTGCGCCAGTGGTGGGAAGCCTGACATCACAAAAGGGTTTAATATGACGCTGGTTTATTTGGGGAATGAGTCTCTGCAAATAGCGGTTGTGCGCACAAAAAATCTCATAGCGAATTTGATCGCAGTTCAGCATTTGGTAACTCAGTGCACTGTGATGGTGGACTTTCTTGGCTGTGATGAGTTTTTGAGCTGGAAGTGAGAGATAAGGATCGCAATGTGCCATTCGCTCGATGTAGGAATACAAGAGGTCTTTTCGCAGCACAAGTTGGCTTCTCAGCGCCTCCGGCGTGCGTAGCTTTCTCTTTTTTAATCGCCAAAAGAGCTGTTTCTTTTGCATTTTAGTGAGGCGAAGCTCCGTGTCATGATGAGTGAGCCAATAGCTAAAGACGGCATTGAGCGCGTCTGGCATGGGTTGCCATAAATACACGGTTTCCTTTGCCAGGGCGCAAGGTATGGCATATTCGACCCATGAAACGCCACCTTCACGCACTCGGCGAAGGTGATGAAGTGCACAATCGACTCGCCCTGAGACCAACACCAGATCGGGAATATCCTGTTCTCTTTCGATGCCAGACAGATGGCCTGCGATCCATAAATACAGGAAGTAAATGTGATAAAGGTTGAGGGGCGTCGTGGGTTCAGTCAGCACGCCCGACGTCTTGGGTCTGAGTTCATGCAACACATTGGCGATGGCAAGGGCGACGTTATACGCATCGACGGGAACGCCGCCGGCATTGTTGGCTCGGTTGCGTTTTTTTTCATTTGATTGTCTACCCATAAGTAAAATCCTTTAGGCATGATAAAAGTAAGCCGAACGTACGCAATCCGATTATCCGAATGTCGTATGTTTCATTGAGAAAATAGAGAGTTAAGTGTGATCAGGGTGGAGCATGATCAAGTCTGCGCGTGAGGTTGTCAGGTCCTTGATGGGCAATCCCATCTCAGCGCTGAGTAACAATCAGCAGCACTGCAACACAGCAATACAAGCGGTGTCGCCAGTTAGTGAGCGAGAGTATGAAGGTCTCGCGAGTGACACTGCATGACGCACAAAGAGGTGCGATCATGGTGCAGTTGAGTGTAAAGGGGACGGCCATTTCCCGTTATTTATAAGGCAGTACCTTAATGGCGAGGTTGAAGCGAGACCGCAATACTTATCTCGCTTAGTGCCAGAACATGGCAATATTGAGTTTAAAGACAACCGTGTACGGCTGTTTTTATAAAGTTAGCCAATGTTCAGTGGTGACGTCAAGCCGTTATCTGTGTTTTATGTGTGATGTCACATTGCATTTCAATGCATTGCATTTAATCTCATTGCATTTTAGGTGTACCCGCTTCCACTTGAGGGGTTAAGGTCACCAGCATAAATCTTTTGGTGGTAGGGACGACCAACACGTTAAACGCCTATAAGAGACAATGTAAGCCGATTCTATTCTAATGGTAGAGCGATAGGAATTAACACTCCTTTAGAGGTGTAGTAGTTCAAGCAAGAGCTCTGATTACTGCTTGGGGATCTTTCGCAAGTACATTCAGTAACACTAAAGCAGGACCTCTTGGTGTTCTATCTCCACGCTCCCAGTGACGTAATGTACCTAGACTGATACCAAATGTAGATGCAAACTCAGTCTGAGTCATTGCTACATTATTACGCACCGCTTTAACGTCAACAGAGTCAAACTTGTGAACTGTAGCCTCTTTGTTTTCGCCATCTGCGAATTCAATGGCTTCCATTAGACCTTGCTGGATACTTTCAAATGCATTAGTCATGATTGCCTCCCGTAACTGTCTGCAAGTATTTTGGTTAGTTTATTAAGAACATTACATTCAGCTTTAGATAAGTTAGCTTTCTCGTTTTTGCCAAAGAGAGAAAGCATAAATAATGGTATTTCTTCACTATGGTAGTAATAGATAACTCTTACACCACCACTTTACCACTGCCCTCTTTTGCCCACCTGAGCTTACGAATTCCACCTGTCCCTTGCATTAACACACCGGCTTTCGGGTGCTCTGCTAGATAATTAATGATTTGCTTGTTCTCTTCCTCAGAAAGGAGCTTTTCAACTCGTTTCTTGTATTCGGGTAATTCAACGATTGTATGCATAAATGAAGTGTAAGCCAATGGATTACTTTTTTGCAAGTTTTGATTAAGACACATATCAACGCCGTATTCTTGCGAATCCCCGGTTCTGTCGCAAACTTGAGTCTTTAAGTTAAGGTTTGCTTAACGTTGAAAAGCGCTGATTCACTTTGCCAGTTGCGACTGATCTTATGAGTTCGTTTTGGTATCGTTTCTGTTAAGCTCAGAGGACAAAAGCAAAGGTTGTGAGCATCAAAGTGAGGATGAGATGAGCGATGTATTGAAGACAGTGAGTGAGACCGTCAATGATTTACACCAATCAGGCGCGATCGATGAAACGACGTTAAATCAATTTGAAGAGGTGTGTTCAAGACGTCCCGATGCTGCAGAAGAGAAGAAAATACAAGACGTGAAAGACAAGCCCTAGCGAAAATGCGCCGTTTTAAGGCGGCGGCTTTCGATACGTTAATGTGAGTAAAAGGTAAGCCTTCGTGTTAACGAGTCGGGCGGTCGTTATCCCGTTGCTTTTCACACCAAGCGATGATGTTATCGGCTTTTAATGTTGCCCAGCCTAGCAACAGCATCAATACGATCAACGCCCAGCCGGTGACATTGAGCCAAGAAGGAACCTTATCACTGACCGCGATAAAGGGAATCGTCATTAACAACGCACTGAGAATTGGAGCTAACATGATGCCGTCCTCTTGATGTAAGCGCCTATCACCAACGCTCGATTTTCACTGAAGGTTACCTGAGGGCCGAGTAACCACCTAACAAAATGAGATTAGCATAGCGGCTTAACGGCGCAAGTTTTACCCCACACGAGTCTTTAGTTTTGATTTGCTTGTTGCTATTAGTTTATTCAACGTTGGGCCTATGAGATGAATGTCTTGGCAAAGTGGTTGAAGCAATTAAAGAAGCCGATGGCCAACTGCTTATCACTGCTGGCCACGGTAACGCGGAAATGATGGTAAACCCAGAAGCGGGCGGCATCCACACAGCGCACACTAACCTACCTGTTCCACTTATCTACGTGGGCAGCAAAGACGTTGAGTTCAAAGAAGGCGGTAAGCTGTCTGACTTAGCACCAACGATGCTTTTTCTGTCTGGTATTGATATCCCAGCTGAAATGTCAGGTGACGTGATCGTTAAGTAGTAAGTAGTTAAGTAATGGTTTGGCTCAGCGGTTCACTGAGCTGTAACGATTTTGAAAGCCCGCACTTCAAAGTGCGGGCTTTTTTATAGATGCGGGATGCGGATAATCGAGTATCGAAGAGCTTTAAGGGCAGGTGTTGGGTGAGAAAAATATGCAGGATATACAGGTAGGGAAGAACAGAAGGACACTACCTTAAACAAAAGACAAAAAGAACGGCCTTGATATATATCGAAAGAGTGACATTTCTTGAATGATTAGGTAGCTTAAGGCTCATACTATACTTGTCTTTTACCTTATCCCTAGGCTGTTTATATGAACTCAAACCCAGACCGTTGGAAGCAACGACTGCAAAACTTAATGAAAGCGCAGCAAAGGCTTGAGAGAGCGTGCTCACAAGATAGCTACAATGAGTTAGAGCTTGCTGGGTTAGTACAAACTTTTGAATTTTCTTTTGAGCTTACATGGAAGACCCTTAAAGACTTACTTGAGTTTGAAGGGTTTGATGTGGCTTCGCCGAGGAGCGTTTTTCGTACAGCCTTAGAAGCTAAGCACCTATCTTCGGAGCAGTGTGAGATCATGCTTGAAGCACTCATAAAACGAAATTTATTGTCTCACACCTATGATGAGGAAAATGTCCTTGAAGCTCAGTCACTGATCTTAGAGTCATTTTCACCAGTGATAGGGCAAGTCACACTCTATTTAAAGCTTAAATGTGATCAAGAGAGTAAATGTGATCAATAGGTTAAATGTGAACGATAGTTATTTGGTTAGCCCAGGCTCTGTCGGCCTTAAGCCTCATCAATATCAGCTGATTGAGGATGTTGTTTTGAACCATGCTTCAGTCATTCATGCCTGGGTGTTTGGTTCTAGAGCCCTTGGAACTTATAAAGATAACTCTGACATCGATATTGTTATCGAGGGGGACGGTATTTCGTTAAGTGTCGTCGCAGGCTTGCAAGATCGTTTAGAACAATCGTCACTTCCATTCAAGGTTGACTTGCTCGTTAAGCATAAAATTACATCGAATGAGCTACTTGCCCATATTGACACCTATGGGATTAAACTCAAATAATCGAGCGTATTTTTATTAGCGTATCGATGATGTTGATTATTGAACCGATTGTTTACGCTTTGCCAGTTTATCTCGAACCTGAGTACCTGAATTGACTCGGCCATGTTTTGCATCATCAATAGAAAACGATAATAGTTTCATTAGCGCTATAGCTTCTTCTCTATGCTTTCTATCGTCATAAGATTCAATCGTATAAGCGGGCTTACCATTTTGAGTAATGGTCATAGGTTCAGATAAATCGAGGTTGGCTGCGTGCTTTTTTAAGTAACCTATCGTATCAGTGGACATTACCATCACCTCTTTGTATGAAATTTTAAATATAGACTATATGTTGTCTGGTGATAATGGCGCTTCTTGATGGTGAAACTTTATATTATTGATCTAGCGAGGTAAGGTTTATTGCGTTCTATCTACAACCGAACGCTCAAAATCCAGTAACCACTCTTTGCGGTTCATGCCGCCGGTGTAGCCGGTTAATGTGCCATTTGCGCCGATGACTCGATGGCAAGGTACAACAATACTAAATGGGTTCTTGCCATTTGCACCACCCACAGCTCTTACTGCTTTTGGGTTGTCCATTCTCTTTGCTTGTTCACCGTAACTGATGGTTTCGCCATAAGGAATGGTTGTTAAAGCCTGCCAAGCTACTTTTTGAAACTCAGTGCCTTTTATCGCTCTTAATGGCAAATCGAATTCTATTCGTTGACCTGCGAAGTACTCATCTAACTGTTTCGCTGCCAGTTGGCAAAGGTCATCTGGATTGCTAGTCATTAGCTCTTCGTGATTTACATGGTCAATTTCAATAAGCGACACACCATTGCTCACAATGATCATCTTGCCAATTGGTGCGTCATAAAGCATTTTGTAAGTGGTGTCTTCCATGTCATCTTCCTTCTTTTAGTCTTTTTCTGCTCTCAAGCTCTTCGAATCTCGTATCTGTTTTTGAGGCTCTTCGCATCCCGTTTACCCGAATCTCGCATCTGCTCTTAAGTCGCTTGAAATTTGATTCATGATGCGCAACACGCTACACTCTCTGTATGATTAAAACATTCAAGCATAAAGGTCTCAAAAAGTTTTTTGAGACTGGCAGTAAAGCCGGTATTCAAGCTAAGCATGAGCGTAAGCTTAGGATGCAGTTGGCAGCTATAGATACTGCAACCATTATTGATGATGTTGATCTACCTGGCTTTAAGCTTCACCCATTAAAAGGGGATAGAGATGGTATTTGGTCAATCACAGTAAATGGTAATTGGCGTATTACTTTCGAATTTATTGATGGTAATGCCTATATTTTAAATTATGAGGATTATCACTAATGAGTATGCACAACCCTCCTCACCCAGGTGAGTTTATTTATGACCTATATATGGAACCGTTTGGTTATAGCTGTCGTTTTGTTGCAAAGCAGCTTGATGTATCACCTTCTACGCTGAATCGTGTTCTTAAAGGCCAAAGTGCAGTTTCTCCTGAAATGGCTTTACGTCTTTCTAAGTCACTGGGTAGAACCCCGGAGAGTTGGTTAACAATGCAGGATCACTATGATCTGTGGCAAGCAAAACAGAACGTTAATCTAGCGAAGGTAAATACGATCAACTTTGCTCTAGCGACATAAATATAACGAAGATGGACTAAGCGCTGCGTAGTCAGCGTTTGTCTTTCAGTTTTTGGTTTGTACTATCCCTCTTCGTATCCCGCATCTGCTTTACCCCTTACACGAAGCGCAAACAAGTACCCTGAAATACCGCCGACAATGTTCCCCAAGGCTAAGCCTATAAACAGCCCTTCGACACCATCAATTTGGCTGCCTATCCAAGCGAATGGCAAGGTAAAGACAAACAAACGCATGAAGCTCCATTGAAAGGCTTTGAGTGGTTGATGCATGGCATTCATCCCACTGATCAGCATCATCACAATGCCTTGGAATCCATAGCTAAAGGGCACGACTAACAGGTAATGCCACAATATGCCTCGGACGGATTCTTCTTGAGAGAACAGGGCAGCCAAAGGAATGCTCAACGGCACCATCATTAAGAAAATCAAACCTTGGAACATCACAGCAAAACGCATACTCAGAAACAGTGCCTTAAAACTGCGTTGTGGGTTGTTTGCGCCAAAGTTCTGCGCCATGAAAGGCGTAAGCGCCGAAGTAAGAGACATCAACACAATGATAAGAATGGACTCGATACGTTGCGCTGCGCCATACGCCGCCACGGCTTCAGTCCCTTGTTTGGCCAGCATCATCATGATGATAGCGCCGGCAAGTGGGTTCAGAGCGTTAGACAAAGCCGCTGGGGTGCCTATTTTTAAGATCTGTCGCCAGTCACTGACGATGTTTGTCAGCTTAGGCGGCGCAAGCAGTTTTTCTCGCACCATCAATACGTAGAGTGAGCCACACAACGCACCAAACCAACTGAAACCACTGGCAATCGCAGCGCCTTGAATCCCCAGTTCAGGGAAAGGCCCATACCCGAAGATAAGTAGCGGATCTAAAACGCCATTGATAAGGCCAGCCAGTAGCATAATCTTGGCGGGTGTTTTAGTATCGCCGCTGGCACGAATGGCGCTGTTGCCTGCCATGGGGATGACCAAAAATGGGATCGCGAGATACCACACCGACATGTATTCCGATATCAGCGGCAACAACTCTTGCTTTGCTCCTAGCAGGGTAAACAGTGGTTCTAAGGCGATAATACCTAATGTAGACGCGCAGCCGACCAGAAGCAGAGCCAGCAATAAGCCATGACAGGTAAAGCGTGCTGCATTTTGTGCGCTGCCTTGGCCAAGCAATCGACCGATACATGTCGATAAGCCAATGCCAATCCCCATGGTGATGCAGTTAATCGCAAAGGTAACTGGAAAGGTAAAGCTCACTGCTGCAAGTGCTTGTGTGCCGAGCAGTGAGATAAAGAAGGTATCGACCAAGTTAAACATCAAGATCGCCACCATACCGAATATGGTCGGTATGGTCATGGTACGCAATGTACTCTCAATTGGGGCAGTTAATAGCCCGTGCTTATCTTGCATGCAAAACGCCGATAGAAACCAAAAGCGTAGGATAAACAGATGCGGGATACGAGTAAACGAAAAGCAGGGAAAGATGAGGGGTGAGAATCTGCACTTTAGCTCACAATTTTTCCGTTCCCCCCTTGGGATCTTTCACATCGCCCCCAACATATTGTTTGACCCACGCTAATCGTGGCAACTATCAAAATTTAAATGGAAATTATCAGGAGATAAGACCGATGAATATCCGTCCTCTACATGACCGAGTTATCGTTGAGCGCCAAGAAGTTGAATCTAAATCTGCTGGTGGCATCGTTCTAACTGGTTCTGCCGCAGAAAAATCGACTCGCGGTATCATTCTAGCTGTCGGCAAAGGCCGCATTCTAGAAAACGGTTCAGTGCAACCGTTGGACGTAAAAGTTGGCGATACCGTTATCTTTGCTGAAGGTTACGGCACGAAAACTGAAAAAATCGACGGCAAAGAAGTTCTGATTATGTCTGAAAACGACATCATGGCGATCGTCGAGTAATCTATTTTTCATTTAACTCTCAGTAAAAGTTATCAGAGCCAGTATTGGATGATTCATATCGTCATTCCAGAAATGAGGAACGAATTATCTGGAATCTAAACAGAGTGCGATTTGAGTAGATTCTGAATCACGTTCGTCCCTCACTGTTCAGAATGACGCGATAACGCTGAGACGCCCCGAAACAAAGAATTTGAAAGGAAATTAAGATGGCTGCTAAAGACGTTAAATTTGGTAATGACGCACGTATTAAAATGCTAGAAGGTGTAAACGTTCTGGCTGACGCAGTAAAAGTAACGCTAGGTCCTAAAGGCCGTAACGTTGTTCTAGACAAATCATTTGGCGCACCAACGATCACTAAAGATGGTGTTTCAGTTGCACGTGAAATCGAACTTGAAGACAAGTTCCAAAACATGGGCGCGCAAATGGTTAAAGAAGTGGCTTCGCAAGCGAATGACGCAGCGGGCGACGGTACGACTACAGCAACAGTTCTTGCTCAAGCAATCATCACTGAAGGCTTAAAAGCCGTTGCTGCTGGCATGAATCCAATGGATCTTAAGCGCGGTATCGACAAAGCAGTTATCGCTGCAGTTGAAGAGCTAAAAGGCCTTTCTGTTCCATGCGCAGATACAAAAGCTATCGCGCAAGTAGGTACTATCTCTGCGAACTCTGATTCGACAGTAGGTAACATCATTGCTGAAGCGATGGAAAAAGTAGGTCGTGATGGCGTAATCACGGTTGAAGAAGGTCAGGCTCTACAAGACGAGCTAGACGTAGTTGAAGGTATGCAGTTCGACCGTGGTTACCTATCTCCTTACTTCATCAACAACCAAGAAGCGGGTTCTGTTGATCTAGAAAGCCCATTCATTCTTCTTATCGACAAGAAAGTTTCGAACATCCGTGAACTTCTTCCGACTCTAGAAGCAGTTGCTAAGGCATCTCGTCCACTTCTTATCATCGCTGAAGATGTAGAAGGCGAAGCGCTTGCAACTCTAGTTGTGAACAACATGCGTGGCATCGTTAAAGTGGCTGCTGTTAAAGCGCCTGGTTTCGGTGACCGTCGTAAGTCTATGCTACAAGATATCGCTATCCTAACGGGCGGTACGGTTATCTCTGAAGAGATCGGCCTAGACCTAGAGAAAGTAACGCTAGAAGACCTAGGTCAAGCTAAGCGTGTAACTATCACTAAAGAAAACTCAACCATCATCGATGGCGCGGGCGAAGAAACAATGATCCAAGGTCGCGTTTCTCAAATCCGTCAACAAATCGAAGATGCAACGTCTGACTACGACAAAGAGAAACTTCAAGAGCGCGTAGCTAAGCTAGCTGGCGGTGTTGCAGTAATCAAAGTAGGCGCTGCAACTGAAGTTGAGATGAAAGAGAAGAAAGACCGCGTTGAAGATGCACTTCACGCAACTCGCGCTGCCGTTGAAGAAGGTGTGGTTGCTGGTGGTGGTGTTGCACTTATCCGCGCTGCATCTAAAGTTGCTGGCCTTGAAGGCGACAACGAAGAGCAAAACGTCGGTATCCGTGTTGCACTACGTGCAATGGAATCGCCTATCCGTCAAATCACGAAGAACGCAGGTGATGAAGAGTCTGTTGTTGCTAACAACGTTCGTGCTGGCGAAGGTAACTACGGTTACAACGCGGCGACTGGCGAATACGGCGACATGATTGCAATGGGTATCCTAGATCCAACTAAGGTAACTCGCTCTGCACTTCAGTTCGCAGCGTCAGTTGCTGGTCTTATGATCACAACAGAAGCGATGATCACTGATAAGCCACAAGATTCTGGCCCTGCAATGCCTGATATGGGTGGCATGGGCGGTATGGGTGGCATGGGCGGCATGATGTAATCATCCCCCTTTCTCTATAGCAGAGAAAGTCACACATAAGCTTTAGAAAACGGAGACTTCGGTCTCCGTTTTTTTTGCTCTTAAAGTCTTATTTATTCGCATCCCGTATCTGTATTTCAGCTTCACCATCACTCTTTTTTTCCAAAGCTCCTTGGTCAGCCTGCCTTGTGCGTAAACTGTTGTTCATCAATTTTTTGCAGCATCATGTCACGCTTAAATGGTTTTGGAAGATAATCGTTCATTCCACACTCGAAGCATCGTTTAATATCATCATCGAGCACTGAAGCTGTTAAAGCGAGGATATGTGTTGCCTGAAGTTGAAGGTTTTCTTCATAGCGCCTTATTTGCTCCGTTGCTTCAAAGCCATCGACATTCGGCATCATGCAGTCCATCAAAACAAGGCCGATTTCTTGATGATGCTCTCGATATAAATCAATCGCTTCTTGTCCATCATTGGCAATCAAATAGTCAATCCCTAACTTATCTAAATTGATACATACCACCTTCTGATTTACGCGGTTATCTTCAACTATGAGGACTTTTTGACGTACAGTCGCTTCTATCGGCTCAGGTTGATGTTGAGGGGGTTGTGGCTGTGACCTTTCAAGCACGGAGTTCAACATGCTACTTAAGCGGGAACCGAGCATAGGAAGAGTCACATAGCCTGAGATAAAATGACACTCACTCATAGGATCACTAAGATTATCTTTCACTATGATGATTTTCACCTCTGGTGCTAAGCGATGCAGTGTTTTGGCTTGGTTAATATCTTCCATCAAAGCGATCTCTGGGAGGTCAGTTGCCGCCAAGTTTGTTTCGATTGATTTTAGTTGTGGTGAGTAACCAAGGCGGAACAAGTCATCGAGTAAAAGTTTCGATGGCGCATCTGAATAATAGACAACGGTTTGTTTACGATTTTTATGTTCAGAATGATCTGATGGCACTACGGTTAATTGGAAATGAAAGCAACTGCCCACGTCCTTCTCTGACTCAACGTTTATCGAGCCTCCCATCATTTCCACCATACGTGACGAAATACTAAGCCCTAATCCGGTCCCCGCAATATTGGAGGTGATGTTGGTATCTTCTTGGCAAAACGCTTTGAAAATGTGCTCTTGTTGGTCTGCTGCGATACCAATACCCGTATCTCGAACAGAAAACTCGACCACACACTCTGTTTCCAATGATGGAAGCCGTTTAGCGGTGAATACGATAGAGCCTTGTTCTGTAAATTTGATCGCATTTGAGGCTAAATTCATCAACACTTGGCGAATTTTATTCCCATCAACATGAATGTACTCTGGGAGCTCGCCATCAATTTCAACTTCCAACTTAATCTGCTTTTGATAAGCTTTAGAAGAAATCAGAGTCACGCTATCAAACAGCAGCTCTCTTAAGTCTGTCGTATGTGGATTAATTTCCAGTTTACCCGATTCAATTTTGGACAGATCGAGAACATCGTTGATCAACATAAGTAAGGTTTGAGAAGAGGTATAGATAGTCCCAAGGCAGTCTTTCTGTTCTGCGGATAGTTTGGTTTCTGCCAGTATTTCTGACATACCAATCACGCCATTAAGCGGTGTCCGTATCTCATGAGACATATTGGCAAGAAAGGCACTTTTTGCACGGTTTGCTTGTCGTGCTTTCTCTTGTGAAACAATCAATTGAGTTTCAAGTTGACTGGCACGCCACACAACATAAAGCAGCACCAGTAACGTCACCCCTCCTAATGCGGCTGTCGATAAGTAGCTGTACGACTTTATCTGCGTCAGGCTCTCTGCGATCTGCTTGGGTGTTTCGGTGAAAAGTAAGTTGAGCTCATCTTCAACATGATAAATACTGCTGGTGAGTTCTCCTTTGAGGCCGCTATCAGAGCTGTACCCGACACTCTTTAACCCTCGCTGCAATCGCCAAAAGTGGCGTTTAAAATTATTAAACGAAGCTAATGCACTGATCGTTCGGGAATTCTGTTCTATTTCATCTTGGATTTTGAACAATGAATCGACAATCTTATCTAATGTTGTCTGATCAAAATCGGTAAAGAACTGATACATGAGATCTTGTGTTTCTAAAGTCAATTCTTCAAGCTGCACATTATTGGATTCATGTACGAAGCGCTCAAGTGTCAACGCTGCATTTTTTAGTTTCTCAATGAGCCCAATTTGGTCCCTCTTGCCATGTATGCTGACTAACTCAAGGGCTAATAATGTAAAGGCGGTGTGGTACTCGTCGAGATACTCGACAACTTTGGCATAATTAAAAGAAATATTGAGGTCGCTTCGTACGATTTTCCCATCGATCTCAGCCAGCTTTTCGATCAGCTGACTTCGCTTTATATTGAGTTGTTCTTGAATCTCTGGTTGCCTTGTGGAAACAAACTGCTGCTCTTGTCGTCTGACAGAGAGCATAACGCTATAAGCTTCAGAAAGACTGAGCTGGAGATTAATCATGTCCTGCTCTTTGTTCTTCAGAGCATGGCTAACATAGATATAGAGGCCTAAAAATAACACGATAGCCAAAAAACCACGCGAAATAATCGCTTTAATGGTCTGTTTATTCGTAGGTTCCTTAATCATGCTATTCCCGCTGTTTCATATCGTTCTATTCCTATATTAGAATTTAGTTTATTTTCAGAATTTTACGAACATTAGTTTTTGAATACCTGAGGTCTGTTGAGCTTTTATCAATAAATTTTTTAGGATGACATCGCTTTAGATGCGGCAATAAGTGTGTGGGCTATAAGCTTGTGAAACATGTTGATTTTCTCGCCTAGATTTTTGTTTGGAATAATAAGCGTTAGAGCGAAGGTTTCGGTCTCTGTTTTTTTTGCTTTTCGCATCTCGTTCACTCGAATCCCGCATCTGCTCTTAACCATTGCTCTTTATGATTTAGCGGCTTATATTCAACAGTACAGTTATTACATTGATTTAACATGGGTAGCTGTTGAATAAAGGACAATAAATGCTTGATTAAAAATGGATTAATCAAGTGAACAATAAGTCAGTGGAGACTCCCCAATGAAAAAACTACTTTCAGTACTTGCTGTGTCTGCAGCAGTAATGGCACCGGCGGCATTTGCCTCTTCGCCTGTTATGTTTTCAACGATCAATGGCTTCAACGCACCTGACTCAGATGCTGTTGGCGGTGTGCGTTTGGCTCTGCTTCACGGACAAGTGAACGACCTTAAAGGTGTCGATCTTGCCGTTGTTGGTATGTCTGAGACGCAAACGACCACAGGTGTGAACCTGGGTATTTTGGGTGCATCAAAAGTGAACCAAGAAATGACCGGTGCATCTCTAGGTTTCTTCAACTGGAACACGGGTAAAACAACGGGTGTTAACCTTGGTGCTGTGAACATTACTAATGATGTGAAAGGCGCGAACGTGAGTTTCGTCAACTACTCAGAAGGTAACACTATGGTTGATGTTGGCGCTGCGAACCTTTCAGAAGTGTCTACGGTTCAGGTTGGTATCTTCAACAAAACCAACAAAATCGAAGGCGTACAAGTTGGTCTGATCAACTGTGCTGACAACGGTTTCTTCCCGTGCTTCCCGATTGTAAACTTTGCTAAGTAAGGCTTAGTGTTACTATAGTGATTCATAACGCCTAAGTGCATCTGACTTAGGCGTTATTGCAACTCAACATTTTCTTATAGATATCCAAACGCCCCTCCAAAATAGATAAGCATATTGTTTTATATTTTCTATTGCAGTATTTTTACTTATAAGTACAATGTGCGATAAATTCCTAATGATGATTTATATGCTTTGATTAACCACCATACCGTCGATTTTAAAAAGGCTTTCTTAGGCCTGACCGCCAGTTTTTTAGTAGTTTTGAGCTTGTTGCTCGTTGATTCAGCGGAAGAATCAGATAAACAGTATGGAATGGAAAACCAAGGCGTAACACGCTCTTTAGCGGAGCTCACACAGATCATAAATGCGCTTGAGTACAACATCACTGCGCTTTATCCACTGCATGGGGATACCTACGTATTCTCGCATGACAAAAAGATCGAGGGTGGGACGTGTTACTTCACCAGTGAGGAGCAACATGCCCCTCGTTTTGATTTTATGTTCTCTGGCCCTCGCGAGATGTGCAACCCGGAATCGGACCTTTATACCGAAGCGGGCAAGCGCCTGTTCATCGCGCCGACCATGGCTTATTTTGCCAATACCATTGATACCATCTCTGCGATTTATTTCATTTCAAAAGAGAAATTCATTATCTCTTCGCCTTCTGATTTTGCCAGTTACATTAAGGGCGACACCTTTGATTCGGTTGTGAATAGCAGGCCTTATTGGGTGAACACGATTCGCTTTGGCTTAGCTCAAGGGCAAGACCAAGTGGTGTATACCGGCCAATATGATGACTACCTGACAGGTCAGAAAGTGGTGACCTTAACCAAAGGAATCTACGTTAATGGTGAGTTTAAAGGGGTGTTGGGTGTCGATGGTTATGTCTCGAACCTAGTATCGAACCCTACCCATGGCTATAAAGTCACCAGTACTCGAGGCGCAAACAAATACGGGTTTATGGATTTTACGTATTCCAAGCCTCTGTATGTTGATGACATTAACACCCAGCTATATCTGAGTATTGAAGAAGATAAGAGCGAGCACTTTCTGCATGTCTTAGAGATGGAGAAGATTCAGCTTTCGATACTGTTGGTTTTGTATCTGCTCTCGGTTTTATGGCTATGGCGCTTCTATACAAGACAAGAGCACCAGCGTTTAAATGAGCTAGCAATGCGCGACCCATTAACGGGCTTGCTGAATCGACGTGGTTTTGAGGCTCGATTACTGGCGCAAGATGAAGAGCCGATTATTGGTGTTGGCGTGTTTGATATCGATGATTTCAAAGTCGTTAATGATCAGCATGGCCATAAAGTGGGGGACGAGGTGATTTGCCATGTTGCTCGGTTGATGCTGAACAGCGTTAGACAGCAAGATATCGTGGCTCGATTTGGTGGCGAAGAGTTTGTTGTCGCGATTACGGGTGAATCGTCTGAGTTGCTTTCATCGATCTTTGAGCGAATTCAAAACGACATTAGCCTACAGAGTTATCGATGCCCTACGGGTGACAAGATTAGTATCTCAGTGTCTGGTGGCGCGACGCTTTACTCTTTGTATAAGTTCGACAGCGTAGGGCACTTGTGGGAAAACCAGAGTATTCGTTCGTCTGATGAGCAGCTCTATAAGGCAAAGGCTGCGGGTAAGAATCAGGTGTGTATTCAAGTGTATTAAGTTCTCCCAAAATAATGCGAAGCCAGGGCGAGATCGCGAACACTTTTTAAGCTACCGGCTGGATCGATTTGACGATCACTTTTACCTGTGATCATATGCGCTCTTTCCTATAAGAGACTAAACGCCATGCATATCGATGAGTTCAAAGAACACTTTCAAACGGTGACTGATAAACGCCAGTCAGCAAAAGTAACTTACTGCTTATTTGAGGTGCTATTCGGGTCATTGTGCGCCGTGATCGCAGGAGCCAAAGGATGGTTCGACATTCGAGAATACATCCTAGGGCACCATGAATGCTTCAAAGTGGATGTCTGCAGTGCATGCGCTTACTGATGGTCAAGTTGTCGCTATCGATGGAAAATAAATTGAGCAAAAATAAATTGAGCCACCCATTAAAAAACAAGCACATAAACCTCTTTTTTTGTTCACGTAACGACAAGCCATTTGGGTGTAGAATTGATATTGCGAAAAAAAGCCAAGGTACAAATTACCTTGGCTTTTAACGTTAATTACTTGAGGTTAAAAGAGCTTATTTTTCTTCCATTGTGAAAGAAGGGGAAAAAACCGATACGCGACGATTTTTAGCTCGGCCTTCCTCTGTATCATTGGTTGCGATTGGCGTTGATTCGCCTTCACCAGAAGTAGTAATACGGTCTTCTGAAATTGAATACTCTGTTGTTAAGTAGTTAGCCACTGTTTCAGCACGTTTTTCAGATAGTTTCTGATTCAGCTCTGAAGGCCCACTTGAATCGGCATGACCAACAAGAACAACGGTTGACTCTGGATGTTCTTGTAGATGATCAATGATAGGTTGTAGTTGATCAGTTGATTTTTGGGTCAGATGTTCTTTGTCGAAATCAAAGTATACTTCAACCTTCGCAGGTTCAACTTGAACCATTGATTTTTCAACAACCTCCTCAACAACGACAGGCTCTTCTTCAACAACGACCTCTTCTTCTTGAATCATTGGTGCTTCAGTTACTGCAGCTGCCTTTGTTCCGCCCCAGCTATAAACCAAGCCCAGTGCGAACAAATTGGTGTCCCAGTTCGAGTCAAAGCCACCATCATCAAGCGTCGCGTTATTATAATATTGATACTCTAAGCGAGCTGAAAAGTTATCAGTAAAGCGCTGCTCAATACCAATACCGACAGTGCCATCAATATCGGTGTCTTTGAGGCCGGATAATCCATCTCTTCCCTTGGTTTGATACCCATATCCACCGGCTTTTAAGAACACATCAAATGAATCTGTTGCTTGCCAAGTAAACTTACCTACGAAGTCAATCACATTGGTTTTGATTGACGCTTGATCCGTTACTTGCAGTTCACCTAGGTAGGTATACCCACCCTCAAGGCCAAACCAATCATTAAAGCTGTAGCCTAAAAATACGCCGCCGCCAAAATCATCATCGTCTTTCAACTGACTTGAAGATACTACTCCATCAAAATCACTATAGTGTGTCACACCAATGCGGCCACCCACATACCAAGGGTTATCTTGTGCCATTGCAAGTGAATTACCTGCAATTAGAACTGTTCCCAAAAAGGCGAGTTTTCTATTCATTTAACATCCTTTTAAATTAGTCAAATCTGCAATCTAGTCCCTTCGTGGCTTTTTACTTATGCATTTAACCAACCGTTAGTAACTGCGTGCTATATTCCGCATGTAATTGATTTACCATGCATTTAAAGAGTAGCCTAAATTTAGCCACCCATTATAAAACAAGCACATAAACCTTTTTTTTTGCGTTCACGTAACGGAAAGTCACTTTGTTGTAAAAGCGATGAACACGGGGAAGTCAAAGAGGTGAACACGATAAAATCGCCTCATATTACTAATAATCGTGAATTGGGACGATATTCAGCCAATCCATGCTCTTGTTCGAGCAAATGGCGGCGGTTGTTAACCAAACTGGGGCAGAGTTAACTTGCTTTGAGGTGCTGACAGCAAGAAGAAAAATGTCGTCGTCGCTTTTCTAGGTGTTCGCAATAACAAGTGAGCTCTTCGAGCGTGCCGACTGGCCCATGAAATAGTTTACCAAATTCGGTAGTAAGCCTTAGCCAATTATCATGAGGGATACTCAGTTTGGTCAGTAACTTTGCGCTTTTCTCACTAATGAAACCGCGCTTGTCATTGCGAATGATGCGCCCGGTCTCATCAACCAAGTCGAGGTAATCCTTTAACGAAAACGCAAGCCCATTATGTTGATTCTCGTGCTCGTTTCCAACAAATGGCAACAGATTTTGCGGTTGTTCGCCTTTGATAGCAGCACGAATGCGCAGTTGAATACTAGTGTGGTCTGACAGCTCGGGGGATGTGGCTAGCTTGGCTCTAATAGGGTTCAAATCAACATAAGCCATACAGGTGATAAGCGCGGCTTCATCGAGTAGAGCTTGCGACTTAAAGCGCCCCTCCCAAAACCGACCTGAGCAGTTATCCTCTTGGTTTGCTTGCCTTGCGATAGGTTCATTCAGGCAGCGCATAAACCAACTGATGTCACACAATCGGCTTCGATAGGTCGCAATAGCGTGCTTTAATCTGGCAACTTCATGGGTTTCGACTAACTCCCCCCTAACAAATTTACGAGTTAATTCATCGCCTTTAAACAGTTTATGCCACTGTTCAAGCACTTCTTGGTCGCTCCAACGGTTTGCCAAATCGATATCGACTCGCAACACCACATGCAGGTGGTTCGACATCACCGCAAAAGCCGCCACATCAATGGCGAAGACGGTTTCAAGCTTTAACAGCAACGACTCAACCCAGCCTCGGCGATGGTCATAGTTTTTGCCGGAGTAAGCATCATCGCCACACCGATAGGCACACCGAACCACGCGACTACAGCAGTGGTAATACGGCGTGTCTTCAATACTAATTTGGGTTCTGCGAGGGCGGGGCATAACATGACTCCTAAATCGATAAATTACTTCAGTTTAGTAGAGGGCGTAAAATCTCGCTATTTGCATTGGATGGCAGGATTTAAGGGGTGATTTAACCTGGGTAGTTTGATTTATGCTTTCCCACGATTTTTAGGGGTGAATTTTATTATGGGTGGCCTAATTTTATATTTGATTTTATATAATTTATACCGTCGCACACAGTAAAGGCTCTAAGTCCTGCCAACTTAGAGCCTTTATTATTTGTGTTGACATTGTTCAACCAACCACCTTCACTTGAAGCTATAAAGGTGGTGGCTAGGAGCTTATTGTCCTGCGACAACCTTTGCCGCTTCACGGATAAAGCCCATCATTTTATCTTCACCATATGGTGGGACGTATGGATTAGATGAGAAATAGACACCAACAAAGTCACGTTTCGGATCAATGTAGATCCCTTGTCCCAAGTTGCCATGTTTATACAATGCACCATCGGCAAACATCGCATCAAACTGGAAGGTATTAGTGGCTGGTGCATCAACAAAGTCGCTTACAAGGCCTGCATATTTGGCGCCGCGCTCAAATACTGCTGTTGGATTGGCATTGTCGTACATAATGGACATGACTTGTGGTGTCACTACTTGCTCATCAGATACTTTATTCCAACTCGGTGTATATAAAGCACCAAATTTCGCCATGTCTTCTAACGTGGTTGACACTAAGCCGTGCGCTACTGCCGTTCCTTCAGGGGTCAGGTTAAATTGAATGCCTTTCGATGCACCCAGTTTGCTCCAAACTCGCTGTTCAAAAATATCGGTCCACGGTTTGTTTTCAATTTTTTCAGCCATATAGTTCAATACGGTTGTCGTAGCTGAGCTATAACGGTTTACCTCACCCGGCTTTTCACCGTCTATTTTTTCGGCTTGTTTAACCACATCTAGCCAGTTCTCAACTACCTCTTTGCCCGGTGCTGGTTGACCAAACTCTGCAGAGAAGAAGCGAACAATGATTGATTCAGGATCTAAGATTGATTCTAGGGTTTCTTCAAGTTGAAGGCCCGTTGACATATTCAGTGCATTTTTAACCGAGACTTGATCCCAGTTGCTGCCTTTTAATTCAGGGACATAAGTCACTATTGACTCATCTAAATCGACTTTGCCTTCGTCAACTAGTTGAGCAATAACCAAGCCTACCGTTGCCTTGGCTGCAGACATCCAAACGTGGTTATCACTTGGGTTCATCCCCGGATACGCTTGATAAACGATTTCACCTTTGTGAAGCATCATGACACCTTGGACTCGGTGGTGAGGATGCACTACATAGTCTTTTAGCGCGATCGTGCCGCTGTTTTTGGTATCAAAGGTGATGTCACCAATACGCTGATCAATCGCTACTTTGAGCTCTTTTTGTTTTGCTGCTGGGTCAGCAATCGCAGTGCGCATTAACTCACTGAGTCGAGCGTTATAATAAAGCGCGTGGTCGCCCCCCATCTGATAATGGAAATTATTGAACCCTTTATGCGCAGCCTCAGCAAACTCATGTGAAAAGCCATCTTTAACTGCCGAAACTGGCATGGTGACCGTTGCGCCTGGCTCGGCAAGATATTGGGCAAGAACCTCTTGCATTGAAGGCTTATCTTCATTGGCCATAGCTAAAGAAGCAACCGCCATTGCAGAACCTAGTAGTGCGAACTTATATTTTGAAATCATTTAGTTACCTATAGTATTTTCGTCAAATGCAACCAACTTAGCTCAAAGCTCAAACGTCGAACAATCGCATTTGATGGGTCGAGTCGTGCAGAATGTAACAATACGCTTCACATAAACGAGCGCTCAATAATAATATTGCCCCTTCATTTTGTGTTTGATCGCTTGAGCGATTCCTTTTCGAAACTGTATGAGTTAATTTACATGTTAAAAAAGGATAAGAGTGGCCCATCTCAGACAGTAAGCTCTTCCCTATTAAGATAGACTGTGAGTAGAGCAAAACACAAATGAACAATCAGCCAGTAAATGACAGTGTAAGTGACAACTTAAGTCAGGGCAAAATCATGAACGTTTTATAACCACTTAAAACGATCGATTTGACGATCACTTTGAGCTGTGATCTTATACTCTCTTTTCCGGAGAGTATTATGCACATTGAGCACTTCAAAGAACATTTTCAAACCATCACCGACCAGCGCCAAGGTGCAAAAGTGACTTATTGCCTTTTTGAAGTTCTATTTGGTTCATTGTGCGCTGTTATCGCAGGTGCTAAGGGTTGGTTTGATATTCGCGAATACCTCCTTGGGCATCGCGACTGGTTCCAACGTAATGGATTGTTTTTGAGAGGTATTCCTGCCGATGACACTATTGCTCGAATCATATCGACTATTGAACCTGAGCAGTTTCATGAATGCTTTGTTAATTGGATGTCGTCGGTCCATACCCTCACGGAAGGCCAAGTCGTTGCGATAGATGGCAAAACGCTTCGTGGCTCCTACAACCGCGAAGATAGAGCCAGCACCATACATATGGTTAGTGCTTATGCGTCATCAAATAAATTAGTGCTTGGGCAACTCAAAACCGAGCAAAAAAGCAATGAGATAACGGCCATTCCTGAACTAATAAAGATGCTCAATATTAAAGGCGCACTAGTGACTATCGATGCTATGGCCTGCCAAACCAAAATAGCCAAAGCCATTGTAGATCAGGGTGGAGACTACTTATTAGCCGTCAAAAGCAATCAAGGGAAGCTTCGTCAATCCATAGAAAAAGCCTTCGCGTCTGAACGAGCAAATATGGCTGATAGTATTTCACTTGAAACTCACCATGGGCGCATAGAGTCTCGTCAATGCTACGTTGCTGATAGCGCCAAACTTGAGGGTGACTTCAAACGATGGAAAGGCTTGCAACGCATTGTTATGGTTGAGAATTACCGCCTTGTTAAAGGGAAAGAGGTTGATTTAGAGTATCGTTACTACATTAGCTCCAAGGCACTTACTGGCGAAGAAGCGGCAATAGCAGTACGAGAACATTGGGGGATTGAGTCGATGCATTGGGTTCTCGATGTCAGTATGAACGAGGATGCATGCCAGATCTACAAAGACCACGGTGCAGAGAATTTGTCGTGCTTACGCCATATGAGCTTGAATATGCTTCGAGCAGAATCAACCAAGTTAAGCATCGTGGGTAAGCAGAAACGGTGTATGATGAATACATCGATGTTAGAAGCCGTTTTGAGTGCTGGTTTTAATACCCTGGTTGAAAACTAAGCACTCATGCGGTCGCCCTGAATGCGAAGCCTAGTCGTTTGACTAGGCTTCTTTGTATCATTGGCATTACCACTAAGGCTATCAAGTGCTGCGCTATTTCTTCACGCGACCTTTTCGCATCCACTTTTGGTGAACGCCACGACGTAAGCTTTGGAAGCTGTTTTCCACTTTATCGACACCAAGCAGAATCACTAGCGCCATTAGCGTGATAATGACCGATTGGGAAAGATGCCCTAGTGCGATCATCATACCTAATGCTGCGAGTACCCAGATAATTGCGGCTGAAGTCACGCCATGAATCTTGCCATCCAGTGTCATCATTACACCAGCCCCAAGAAATCCAACACCCGTAATTATCTGACCAAGCACACGAGCTTGATCGAGTGTGTTAGGGGAAAGGCTAATCGCCATCGTAAGGAAGAAATAGGTACCACTGATGATCAGAATCGACGTTCGGATTCCGACGGGTTTACCGCGTGTTTGCCTTTCGATTCCGATTAAAGAACCACACAGCATGCATGCAGCGAGGCCTGCCCAGCTAAAGGGGGCAAGGTTGAGAGTTTGTTCTATAAATTGTGACATATCACCCCTCCTAAAAATTTAGAATAGAGCCGAGTATGCTAATAATAGACCGGACGATCGAACAAAAACTTTTTGTCTTAACGATTGATAAAGATTACTTAAAACCTAGCAGCCGCTTGTTGTTAAGGTGAAGGCTGGTGTCGTGGTCTCTGTCGCTTCTTGGTACTCAAGGTAGCAGTTATCAGCCTGTTTTTTTCGGCTAGAAGGCGCATAAAGAATAATGCCATCATTCGCATCTGTGTTGGTAAAGAACCAGTCAGCTTGACCCGTATCCCAAACAGCATCTAGAAAGCTTGATTCGATGAGCTGTGACCAAGTTTGATCGTTCATCGCTGCAGGATAACCATAGACCACTGAGATATTGTCACCCTCAACATTAATCGATGCGCTAGCTGCTTTATCTAAGCCCAATGCTGATGTCTTACCATAAAGCATAGCACTTGCGCCCTCCATTCCGCCTTTAAGGCCGTTTAATGTCGAGATACGAGCATCGGTTTGAAGGTTGAGGAACTTAGAAGCTGCAGTGACCGACACAATACCTAGAATCACGATCACCACGACCAGCTCGATGATGGTGAAACCTCTTGAGCTGAACCTAAGCGCTGGTTGAGATGTGGTTGCTGGTGGAGCAACTGAGGTATTGTGTTTCATTGATACAACTTCTCTATTCAATGTGTAGGTCGAGCGGTGTCTTGCTGCTGCGTCCGCCAATTTCACGGGTTAACTTAGGTACTAGGTAGCCAGAAACCTCAGAGATTAGTCCTTTAAAGTGATGCTTCGCCTCTTCATCTGAAATATAGAAGTGCGCTGCGCCCTGAACCTTATCAAGTACATGCATATAGTAAGGTAAAATACCGGCGTCGAATAGCTTTTCGCTTAATTCTTTCAATGAGTTAGCGTTGTTGTTTACGCCTTTAAGCATCACGCCTTGGTTGAGCAGAGTAGCACCACTTAACTTAAGCTTGTGGAAGGCTTGTTTGAGCTCTAAGTTGATTTCGTTAGCATGGTTAATGTGGCTGACCATCACCACATTAAGGCGAGTTTGAGCTAACAATTGGCACAGTTCATCCGTTACTCGAGCGGGAATCACAACCGGTAATCGGCTATGAATTCGAACGGTTTTTATATGCGGGATCTGTTCGATAGCATGGATAAGCCATTCGAGTTCGCTGTCTTTGGCCATCAAAGGGTCGCCACCCGATAAGATAACTTCGTTGATCTCTGGGTGAGCAGCCACATAGTCGAGGCTGGTTTGCCAAACAGACTTCGAGCCCTTGTTATCTTGGTAAGGGAAGTGACGACGGAAGCAGTAGCGGCAGTTTACAGCGCACCCCCCTTTTACAATCATCAGTGCGCGGTTTTTGTATTTATGCAGTAGCCCGGGAATGGCGTTGTCTTGCTCTTCCAAAGGATCGGCGGAATAGCCTTGGTGTACCTCAAACTCTTCGCTTAGCGGTAAAATTTGTCGTAGCAATGGATCGTGTGGGTTGCCTTTTTCCATTCGTTCGACAAAGCTAAGAGGTACCCGAAGTGCAAATAACTCACGAGCAGCGAAGCCTGCTTGCCATGGTGTTGGGTCTATTTCCAATGCCTCAAGCAGTTTTGTCGGGTCAGAGATCGCATTCGATAGTTGTTTGAGCCAGTTTTGCTCAACAGATTCGACTTTTCGGGTTATGATATGCGGCATTGAAATTAACTCAAAGATGTGGAAGAGAAAATCATGGCGTCAGTAAGCACCAATGAATTCAAAGGCGGTTTAAAATTCATGATGGATAACGAGCCTTGCTCAATTATCGACAATGAATACGTTAAGCCAGGTAAAGGCCAAGCGTTTAACCGTGTTAAACTTCGTAAACTGCTGTCAGGCAAAGTGTTAGAGAAAACATTTAAGTCAGGCGATACAGTAGAACTAGCGGACGTTGTAGACGTTGAACTAGGCTACCTATACAGCGATGGCGAATTCTACCACTTCATGAACAACGAAACATTCGAGCAAATCGCTGCTGATGCAAAAGCAGTAGGCGAGACTTCTAAATGGTTAGTTGAAAACGACGTATGTACTCTAACGTTGTGGAATGATAACCCTATCACAGTAACTCCACCAAACTTTGTTGAGATCGCAGTAACAGAAACCGATCCTGGCCTTAAAGGCGACACACAAGGTACTGGCGGTAAGCCTGCAACTCTAGCAACTGGCGCGGTAGTTCGCGTACCTCTATTCATCGCAATCGGTGAAGTTGTTAAAGTTGATACTCGTACTGGCGAATACGTTGGTCGTGTGAAGTAATTGACTTCAAGTATCTGAAAAAGGTCGCTTAGGCGGCCTTTTTTGTATCTGGAGATCGGGGAAAAGCAGAAGAGCAGACACGCGTAAACGAGATGCGGGATGCGGGATGCGAGATACGAAGAGCTGGAAGAGCAGATATGTGTGAACGAGATGCGAGATACGAAAAGCAGGAAGATCAGAGCCGAGTCAGAGAGATAAGATATTCAACAAATAACAAAAAAGCAGAGCTGGATAACCTAGCTCTGCTTTCGTTTTTCTGCTCTTAAGCTCTTCGATACTCGATTACTCGAATCCCGCATCTGCTTTTAAGCTCTTCGATACTCGAATCCCGAATCTGCTCTTAACTGTTAGATCATAAAGATGAAAATAACAGATAACGCGCTGATTAGGCCTGCGAAGAAGTAGCAACCCACTTTACCCGCAACGCCGACGTGGAACTTAAGGTCGTGCATGCCGTGGTGAAGACGGTGCATTGCATGCCACATTGGCAGTGCTAGCGTACCGATGATGAATAGCGCACCGATAATGCTGGTGGCGAATTCAGACACACGCTCGTAGCTCATTGCGTCCGCATCGATAATGCCCATTGGCACTAAGATACCCAGCACTAAGATTGTGATTGGTGTGATCATCGCGAACCAAGTACCGCCAGCGCCAAATAGGCCCCACCAGATTGGCTCATCAGAGCGTTGTGGGTTGTGGTTAACAGGTTTTACTTTGTAATTTGTGTTCATAACGAAAGCTCCTTACACCACAACAAGAACGATTAAAGAAATAAAAGCCACCGCTGCCCACTGGGTCAGTACGATGATTTTTTTATCAACCAATTTGCCTTTAAGACGGATTGGCATCACTTGAGGCATCATGCTGAAGAAGGTTTGAGCGTGCAGCAAGCTGCCTAGCAGTGCCACGATGTTGATACCAACGACGATAGGGTTAGCCATAAAGCTCAACCAACCAGCCCAAGCTTCAGGCCCTTTCACTAGTGCACCCAAACCGAAGGTTAGGAACAGAGTGAATAGAATCAAAGGCAGTACAGTCGCTTCACGTAGCATGTAGAAGCGGTAGAACGGATGGTTGCTCCACCACGTTCTCTTCATCTCACGAACATAAGGCTTACGATTGCTCATATTATGCCTCCTCTGCTGTTTTTACTTGCGATCCGTCTGGCTTGAACATCGAGATAACGAAGTCCATTGAAGACTCAACTTTACCTTGGTTTACTGCAGCCGCTGGGTCTACTTTCTTCGGACATACGTCAGAACAGTAACCTACAAACGTACAGCCCCAAGCGCCATTGTCGCCATTGATAAGCTTCATACGTTCAGCTTTACCATTGTCACGGCTATCTAGGTTGTAGCGGTGAGCAAGAGCAAGTGCCGCAGGGCCGATGAACTCAGGGTTTAGACCAAACTGAGGACATGCTGCGTAACACAAACCACAGTTGATGCAGCCAGCGAACTGCTTGTATTTCGCCATTTGCTCTGGAGTTTGGATGTTCGTGCCGTCTTCTGGCTTACGGTCGTTACCAATGATGTAAGGCTTGATCGCTTCAAGGCGCTCGATGAACGGCGTCATGTCGACAATCAAATCTTTTTCGATTGGGAAGTTAGCTAAAGGCTCAATCTTGAAGCCATTCGGGTAGTCACGTAAGAAGCTCTTACACGCCAGTTTTGGCACGCCATCAACCATGATGCCGCAAGAACCACAAATCGCCATACGACAAGACCAACGGTAAGACAGGTCTTTATCTAGGTTGTCTTTGATGTAACCGATCGCATCAAGTACTGACATGGTCTCATCAAACGGAACTTCAAAGGTTTGAAAGTGAGGTTCTGCATCGTGCTCAGGGTCATAACGCAGGATTTCAATTTTTTGGATTCGATTCGCTGACATTATGCTTGCTCCTCTTCGCTCTTCTTAGCATTCTCTTCTGCTGCTTTTTCAGCGGCAGCGGCTTTCTCTGCAGCTTCACCGTACAGACGAGCTTTAGGTTGAGATTTAGTAATCTTAACGCCGCTGTAGTCGATGGTTGGTGCTGCATCTTCGTTGTAGAAAGATAGAGAGTGTTTCAGGAAGTTTACGTCATCACGTTCTGTGCAGTTGTCGTCTAGACGTTGGTGTGCACCGCGAGACTCTTTACGAAGGATCGCTGAGTGAACCATCGCTTCTGCAACTTCAAGACCGTAACCCACTTCGATAGCGTAAAGTAGGTCAGTGTTGAATACTTTGCCTTTGTCTTTAATGCTGATCTTCTTGTAGCGAGCTTTCAGTTCAGTGAGTTTGTCGATGGTCTTTTGCATCAAGTCTTCTTGACGGTAGATACCACAACCCGCTTCCATGGTGTGACCCATTTCAGTACGGATATCAGCCCAGTTCTCGTCGCCTTCTTGGTTTAGTAGACCTGCGATGCGCTCTTCAACCGCTTTCACTTGCTTAGCGATAGACTCTTCGTTCCAGCCTTTGAATTCAGCAGCGCGTTTCACGGCTTGTTCACCAGCAACGCGGCCAAATACTACGAACTCAGCCAGAGAGTTAGAACCTAGGCGGTTTGCACCGTGTAGGCCAACTGAAGCACATTCACCAACGGCGAATAGGCCTTTAATACGAGTTTCACAGGTACCGTTAGTCTCAATACCACCCATGGTGTAGTGAACGGTTGGACGAATTGGGATTGGCTCTTTTGCTGGGTCGACGTTTACGTACGCTTTTGCAAGCTCACAGATGAACGGTAGACGCTCTTGCAGGTACTCTTCACCAAGGTGGCGAAGGTCAAGGTGCACGACATCACCAAGTGGGTGCTTGATGGTGTTGCCTTTCTGCTGCTCGTGCCAGAATGCTTGAGAAACTTTGTCACGTGGACCCAGTTCCATGTATTTGTTTTTCGGCTCGCCCACTGGAGTTTCAGGGCCCATGCCGTAATCTTGCAGGTAACGGTAGCCGTTCTTGTTGACGATGATACCGCCTTCACCACGACAACCTTCGGTCATCAAGATGCCAGTGCCCGGTAGGCCTGTTGGGTGGTATTGAACGAACTCCATATCACGCAGTGGTACACCGTGGCGATAAGCCATTGCCATACCGTCGCCAGTTACGATGCCGCCGTTGGTATTACAGTGGTAAACACGACCTGCGCCGCCGGTTGCTAGAACAACAGATTTTGCTTTGATGGTAACAAGCTCACCTTCAGACATGTGAATCGCGATTAGGCCTTGTACTTCGCCATCTTCAACGAGCAAATCCACCACAAAGTACTCATCAAATCGTTTGATTGTGTCGTACTTCATCGAAGTCTGGAACAGAGTATGAAGCATGTGGAAGCCGGTTTTATCCGCTGCGAACCACGTTCTCTCTACCTTCATACCGCCGAATCGGCGTACGTTTACTTCACCGTTTTCTTTACGACTCCATGGGCAGCCCCATTGTTCCATTTGGATCATTTCGCGAGTCGAGTTTTCAACAAAGTATTCAACAACATCCTGTTCACATAGCCAGTCGCCACCGCCAACAGTATCGTTGAAGTGGTTATCTAGGCTATCTTCGTCTTTAATTACCGCTGCTGAACCGCCTTCTGCTGCCACCGTGTGCGAACGCATTGGGTAAACTTTAGAAATCAGTGCTACTTCCAGTTCAGGATTAGCTTCAGCCGCAGCAATAGCTGTACGAAGACCAGCGCCGCCTGCGCCGATGACTGCGATATCTGTGGTAATTGTCTTCACAGTTATTCTCCAGTGTGATGCGGAGTATTCCGCTTGTTATTATAAAAAGCCTATTTAGGAGGTTCTAAATTGTAGGAACCATTTAGCACCCCTAAGCCTTAAGTGGTAGGTTCAGTGTAAGAGAGGAAGGTATTCGAAAAGTTGATGCATTTGGGTTTTTAGGTCGGTAATGCATATGGAGGCATAGAAATTATAGGTTATGTGACTGCAATCACGGCAATGAATTGTTGATAACGATTAACCCACAGGACGGGTGTTAACGGCTTGTTGAGTATGATTTTTGTTATCAATGTTGATGTGAAATCTGTATTGATAATTGTATTGTAGAACGTAATTTTCTGGCTTCATTAAAACAACATTTTGCTTTCACGAATAGAAAGATAGAAGCTTACAAAAGCGATGAAAGGTGGTAATTTTCGTCGCCTAGAATTCAGTAATATGGAACTCAATAATGCACTCTACATGGCAACCGGCCGCAACCATTAAACAGTTAAAGCAACGTGCTGATATCCTTAATCAAATTCGTCAGTTCTTTGCTGAGCGAAACGTGATGGAAGTGGATACGCCTGCGATGAGCCACGCCACGGTGACGGACGTGCATTTGCATACTTTCAAAACTGAATTCGTAGGGCCGGGTTATGCACACGGTCAGCCACTGTTCTTTATGACTAGCCCTGAGTTTCATATGAAACGTCTATTAGCGGCGGGCAGTGGCTGTATTTACCAAATTTGTAAGTCTTTCCGTAACGAAGAAAATGGCCGTTATCACAACCCTGAGTTCACTATGTTGGAGTGGTATCGCGTTGGCTTTGATCACCATGACTTGATGGATGAAATGGATCTGTTGTTACAGCAGGTACTTAAATCAGGCTCAGCAGAGCGAATGACTTACCAACAAGCCTTTATTGACGTGTTAGGAGTGTGTCCCCTGGAAGATTCGATGGCTACGCTAAAGCAAGCCGCAGCAAAACTTGGGCTCAGCGACATTGCAGAACCAGAAGAAGACCGCGACACCTTGCTGCAGCTGCTGTTTAGTATTGGGGTTGAAGCTAAGATAGGGCAACAAGTGCCTGCGTTTGTTTATGACTTCCCAGCATCACAAGCGGCGTTAGCCAAGATTAACCCGAATGATCCACGAGTGGCGGATCGCTTTGAGGTGTATTTCAAAGGGATTGAATTGGCAAACGGCTTCCATGAGCTGGATAAACCACAAGAGCAGCTCAAGCGCTTTGAAGATGACAATGCCAAACGCATTGAGATGGGCTTATCGCCTCAACCGATTGACCATCACTTGATTGAGGCATTAAAAGCGGGCTTACCAGACTGTGCGGGTGTTGCTTTAGGTATTGATCGTCTGATCATGCTGGCGTTAGGTTATGACCACATCGATGACGTGACGGCTTTTCCTTTCCCACGTTCTTAACTTGTTGCTTTTGTTTTTACTGAGAGTGAATAGTCATTAGCTATTCACTCTCAGTTTCCAATCAGCTGCCAATTAACTTCACTAGCTAGCTGACTAGAATACCAGTACCCACTACGGCAACAATGGCACCGATCCAAGCGTAGGCATTTGGTCTCTGTTTGGTGTACAGCCAAAGTATTGGTAACAACATGATAGGTGTGGTTGAAGACAACAGAGCAACCATGCCGACATTTCCTTCTTGCAGTGCATACAAGATCAGCGTCATTCCCACCGCCATAGCAAGAAAGCCGTTCACTGCGGTAATCGCGAATATTTGACCATTCATCGGGTTAATTGCGCGTGAGAGCTTGGCACCCGTTAAGCGAAATGCGGAGTGAGCAACAAAAGCGGTGATCATACGAATTGCTGAAGCGGCAACAGGGTCTATGCTGGTTTGCATCACGGGTTTTGCGATGATCCCACCTAATGCTTGGCAGATAGCCGCTGTGATTCCGAGAGCTACACCAATCCACACGGTGCCCTTGATGGTTTCGAGTTGGTTGTTGGCTTGTCCTCGACGACCAAAGAATATCGCGGTTAATACACCACTGAACACCAAAGCCGAGCCAATCAGCTCCACCGAAGTCATGCTTTCGCTAAATAGGAAGTAACCAAGAATCGCCGAGAACACGGCGTGACAAGAGAACAGCAAACCTGCTTGGCGCGGTCCCATTCTGTTCAAACAAGCAAATAGGGCGGTATCACCAATGAAGATGCCAATTAGCCCAGACAGCATCATCGGCGTGACTAGGTCTGCTTCGACCGTTGACCAGCCACCAGTAAACCAAGCCATGCTCGATAAGATGATAGCAGTGCAACCCATGCGCCAACGGCTATAGGCGAAAGAACCTAAGTGTTGAGCAGGCTTTACTGACATCAGGCTCGCGATAGCCCAAAGAAAAGCGGCAGCAAGAGCCAACCATTCGAATCCCATCTGAATAACATCCTTGTGTCTGGGATAAATTAGCTCATCAATATGCATTAAACCGGACTGAGAACAAAGTGATTCTTGTGAAAAGAGTCACTTTGTTTCAGTTATCGGTTTACGTCACCTGCCGCTCGGTGGTGAGGTTTAACTTATGTTGCTTGAGATGAGTTATACCTTAAAGCGCTCCACATCTCGGCGCATCGACTCGGCAGCGTTACTCATTTCATTTGAGCTATTGCGGCTGCTTTCAGCTTGTTGTGCAAGATCGTCGGAGGCATCCTTGATTCCTTGCGTATTACGACTGATGTCTTCGCTTACTGCGCGTTGCTCTTCTGCAGCACTCGCTATTTGCAGCGCCATATCGTTGATTTCAGTGATCGCTTGGGTGATTTTAGAGAGGCTGCCATGAGCTTGCTCTGCGAAGCCAACGCTGTTCTCTGCCAGTTGGGTGCTGGTGGTCATGCTTTCAACGGCATGTTCGGTATTCTTCTGTAACGTATCAATCATCACGCGGATTTCTTCGGTCGAGCCATGCGTTCTTTGGCTCAGGACTCGAACCTCGTCTGCAACAACCGCAAATCCACGACCTTGCTCACCCGCACGCGCCGCTTCAATCGCAGCGTTCAATGCCAACAGGTTGGTTTGTTCGGCAATGCCTTGAATGGTGGATAGTATCTGATTGATGCTTTGCGCGTTGTTTTCCAGTTCTCGAATAACATTGGCAGCGTCTTCAACTTGAGTTGCAAGACCAGTAATCGCATCGCGGTTTTGTTGAATAACCTCTTGGCCTTCGTTACAAGCGGTGGCTGACGCTTGAGAAGCGGATGCCGTGAGTTCGGCATGGCTAGCCACTTCAGCTGCCGTGGCTGACATCTCATGAATCGCGGTCGCTATTTGATTGATATCGTTTTGCTGATTCTCAACTCGAATGGATGATTGGGTCGCCAGTTGATTGGCTTTTTCTGCATGATTGTTTAAATCGTGGCTGTGCTCTATTACGCCCTTCAACATGCTTTGCATCTGGCTTAAGAACTGGTTCACAAGTTCGGCTAGTTTGCCTATCTCATCCATACGCGTGATATCAATACGCTGAGTGAGATCACCTCTGCCTTGAGCTAGCTGAGTCAGCGCTTCAGACAAGGTTTGTAGTGGGGAAAGCAGGCGGTTGATCACCACTGTGCTCGCAATCGAAATGACGATATACAAAATCAAAGAAGTAAGAGCGATGAACTGAATCGCGTCAGATACTGCGGAAAACGCCATTTCCTTATCGATAACAATACCCAGTGACCAATCGGTATTCGGGACATTGGCAATGTAGACCATTTTATCCTCTTGGCCAGGCCAAGTTAGCGTAGTGATCATTTGGCCTTGGATCAGTTGTGACACTTTGTTGGCTGTTAGTTCCGGATTCAAACTGGTCAGTGGTTTCTGACTTAGCTCTTCATCACTGTAGGCAACGATGTTGTTGTTACCGTCAACTAAAAACGCAAAGCCATCGTTATCCAGTTTCACGTTGAGTACGGTGTCGATAATGCTGGTTACAGTTAGGTCTGCCGCGAGGACACCTTGTCTTTCACCGTTGAATGCTTTTGCAAAGCTGATGACAATGCTGCCGTCAAAGTCTTGATAAGGTTCAGTAATGACGAGGTCTGATGTTGCGTTGGCATCTTTATACCAAGGGCGGGTGCGTGGGTCGTAGCCTGCTGGCCAATCTTCACCTTTGTCGCCATACGCGATAGTGCCGTCGCTGAATCCGGCATAAACAGACAAGAATTGTCCAGCTTGTTTGGTGATTAGCAACTCGCGGTCAGAGTTACTGTTGCTTGAAATGGTCGGTTCATTAGCAAGCATCATATCGCTGCGAGTCGAGAGCCAATCGGCAATATAATTCGTCGTGCCAGCACTGACATTTCTCATTTCTTGGTTGATCGCGACTTCAGTTTCTTGAGTCAGTTGATTAACCGATATCCAGGCTTGAGCGCCACTCACGACGGCAATAATGACCGCAATTGCGATCTGAATTTTAAATTTAATAGTATGTCTCAAGGTCCATTCCTCTCTGATTAGACAAAACCTAACTACGTTGACGTACTTAATAATGAATTGATGTGTCTTTGATTGGCGTATAGTGCCGCTGTCTTAAGTTGAATGACTGTGTTTAAAATCATAAATTCTAAATATATTTGCTCTGCTTTTTGTAAAACAGTGAAGTAATATCACAGTTACCTATTGATTGAAATGTCAGTTAATTGCTTGAGGTGGAGTGGTATAGATCGAAAAAAGCGCCAAATTTACATTCAGCGCTTTAGTTAGGATTAAAGGGGAGCGTTAACGCTTACTAGGTGATGATAAACAGGGCGAGGTAAACCATCAGCAAGCCCACAATACCTAAGATGATGCCCATCTTCGCCATGTCTTTGCTTTCGATAAGCCCGGTCGAGTAGGCCAGTGAGTTTGGTGGTGTCGATACGGGCAGAATCATACCAAGTGACGCAGAGAAGGCGATCACAACCAGCAAGCCTTGCAGACCACCAATCGCAACTAGGCTTTCCATGGAAGCACCAATTGCAGCGGCTATCGGCATCAGCAAGTTGGCCGTCGCAGTGTTTGACATGAAGTTCGCCATTAACCAACACACGATAGACAATGTCAGTACCACAGCTGCAGGTGAGAGCGATTCATAGTCAATTGCGTGTGCGAGTGCAGCGGCTAAGCCTGTTTTATCTAAGCCAATACCAATCGCAATACCACCTGCGACCAGCCACAACACATCCCAGTTAATCAGCTTGAGCTCTTCTTTGCCCATGATGCCAGTGAGCGTAAACACAGCCAGTGGAATGATAGACACGACATAGGTGTTCATGCCGTGCAGTTTGGTGGTCATCCACAATAAGATTGTCGCAGCGAAGGTGATGTAAACCACAATCGCTCGCCAGCTCTTTCTAAATTGTCCATCAAGCTTGAGCACCATGTTTCTTTCTTTAGAAGGGAAGAGTTTTTGTAGAAGAAACCAAGCGATGGTGAGTTGGATGATCACAAAGGGTAAGCCCATCATCATCCAGCTGAGGAAGTCGATGGTATTTTCACCCGTTAGGTATTGCAGCGCGATGGCATTGGGCGGTGTACCGATTGGGGTTGCGATACCGCCAGTATTGGCAGCAATTGGAATACACAACACGAGCGCTTTGATACCCATATCGCCTTTTGGTGCAGATGCCACGATAGGGCCGAGCAGCGCAAGCATCATTACCGTCGTTGCGGTATTTGACATGAACATTGAGAACACGGCGGTGATCAGCATTAAGCCGAGCATAATGAAGCGCGGCTCTGTACCAAATGGTTTGAGAAGCACTCGAGCTAGGTTGTTATCGAGTTCGTACTTGGATGCGGATATCGCAAGAGCAAAGCCACCCATGAAAAGGATGATGATTGGTGATGAAAATGCACCGAAGATGTCGGTATATTTGATTAACTCACCGAGATCGTGCCCCGCTGGTGGATTTCTAAATAGGTGTAAACCTTTGTCAGATATCATCACCAGTTCAAGCGCAATGATCAAAATGGAAGTGGCGAATACCGGAACAGGTTCAAGCACCCACAGCAGGGCTGCTAATAAGAATATCGCCAACAGGCGGTGTTGAATCAGCGTGAGATCATCGATTGGTATTGAATCTATCGGCATGAATAACACGCCTAAGGGAATCGCAAAACAAATCAACAGCTTGACCAGAACGCCAACATTGAGTTTAGGCATGTACAAAGACCCTATAAATAAAATATCTTCAAATAGAGTAAGTTATCTGGATTTCTGGTACTTGGAGACGGGTTGTAAAATCAAAAAGTTGTTTAAGGTTTCGACAGTTGTTTTGTTTTTGGTCAATCTTTTATCTGGGCAATTAGAGACAAGAGTGAGAAGCAGCAGGTGGCTGGGCAGGGTTTGAAAGATTGAGTTGTTAGAGCTTGAGTAGCAAATGAATCGGTAGAGTTAAGAAAAAGGCGCGTTCTTCTCTGAAATAGAAAAAGTAACGCGCCTTGAAAGCTTAAATGAGTTAACTCAAATTGTTAAGCTTGGTCAGTGTTCTCAGCAGAATCGGTAACAACATCGTCATTTGCTTGCGCTTCTTTGCCAGCAATGTGCGCGAAAGGTGTACCAAGAACCGTTTTCTCGCCATTTTGCATAGTGTCGTCAAACTTGATCGCATCTTTAGCGAACAGGTTGATAACGGTTGAACCAAGCTTAAAGCGGCCCATCTCTTCGCCTTTCTTCAAGATGATTGCTTTGTCACCTTGTGCAGGGTAATCCCATTTGTAAACCGAGTTACCACGAGGTGGGGTGATGGTACCTGCCCATACTTGCTCGATGCTACCTACGATCGTTGCGCCAACCAGCACTTGTGCCATTGGGCCAAATTCCGTATCGAAGATACAAACGACACGCTCATTACGTGCGAATAGGTTTGGAACGTTTTCTGCCGTTAACGGGTTAACTGAGAAAAGGTCACCTGGAACGTAGATCATCTGGCGCAGTGTGCCGTCGCATGGCATGTGCACGCGGTGGTAATCACTTGGAGACAGGTAAAGCGTTGCGAATTCACCGTCTTTAAATTCATCCGCTAGCGCAGCATCACCACCCAATAGCTCGCGAGCTGAGTAGTTATGGCCTTTCGCTTGAATCAGTTGACCGTCAGTAATTGGGCCAAATTGGCTCACACGTGCATCTGCAGGGTGAACAATAACAGACTCACCTTCAGCGATAGGACGCATGCCTTCTTTCAATTCACGCACGAAGAATTCATTGAATGTTTTAAAGTGTTTTGGATCGCTATGCAGAGCTTCATCCATGTTCACTTTGTATTGCTTGATGAACCAGTTGATGATCGCTGTCGTTAAGCCGCCCGCTTTAGCAGACGCAAGTTTGCCGACTAGGCGAGTTAATCCATGTTGTGGAATCCAGTACTGCAATCCAACTTTAATCTTATCCATTGTATTAATTTTCCAATGCTAATTGTTTTTCAATTAAATCTGTCGATGACGGTTTAGGGCGCGAGATGTTACTTAAATTCGCGCCAATTGTCAGTAAATGCACACATTTGTTCACAAAAACGCGATTAGAGATCGGCTTTTTTGTTGCGTGAATACTGACGGTTATCTTTGTTACTCGCCATGCTTTCAATGATGCGGTGGTAGTTGTCGAAACGTAATCGACTGATCTTTCCGTTTTCTACCGCTTCGCGCAGGATGCAGCCTGGGTCATCAATGTGTTTACAGTCACGGAACTTACAACCGCCAAGGTAAGGCTTGAACTCGATAAAGGCTTCAGTGATTTCGTCGGCCTCTAGGTGCCATAGGCCGAATTCACGCACTCCTGGTGAATCAATCAGATCACCACCAGAAGGGAAGTGGTATAAACGAGCTGCCGTGGTTGTGTGCTGACCAAGACCTGAGTTCTCAGAGACTTCGCCTTCTTCAATGTCTAGCGTAGGCATTAATGCATTCACTAGGCTTGATTTACCCACACCCGATTGACCAACAAAGATGTTGATACGGTCTTTGAGTTCAGCTTCCAGCTCTTTGATGCCGTAGCCAGACTCTTTACTCACGAACATCACTTTATAGCCGATCTTCTCGTACTCTTTAAGTGTTTCACGGTATTCAGCAATCTGCTCATCAGTCAGTAGATCGACCTTGTTCAGTACAACAAGCGGCGCGATGTTTACCGTTTCTGAAGCAATTAGGTAACGGTCGATAATATTAAGTGATAGCTCTGGTAGCACAGCCGATACGATAACCATTTGGTCGACGTTCGCAGCTACTGGCTTTAGGCCATCGTAGTAATCAGGGCGAGTCAGCATTGAAGTTCTCGGCTCAACCGCTTCCACAACGCCAGAAATACCGGCCATTGATTCTAAGCCTGCGCGCCAAGTCACTCGGTCACCAGAAACTAAAGTCTCGATACTACGGCGTAAGTTACAACGATGAACTTCGTTAGTTTCAAGATCTTCGATATCAGCATGTTGGCCAAAGCGCGTAATCACGAGTCCGCTTTTGGTTCCGCCAAGCATGTTCTCATCCCATTGGATAGAATCTTCTTTCTTGAGTCGCTTGTTCTGGTTGCTACGTACACGACGTACTTGACCTTTGGTTAACTTCTTTTTTTTAGCCACAATTTTTCACTTAACACATCTAACTTGATGATTGGGGACTCAAACAGGATGTTGCTGGTACCACGTGATTTCGATGGTCCTAAAGCTAGTTTGAGTATAGTTATTTGGGTATAGTACCTCTTTTACACATAAACAAATAGGCGACGCCTTATGTCCTTTAGCGATCAGAACCTTATTTGGGTTGATCTAGAGATGACAGGACTTGATCCTGAAACTCATAAAATCATTGAAATTGCTACTATCGTTACTGATAGTGAGCTTAACATCCTGGCTGAAGGACCTGTTTTGGCTATTCACCAACCTCAGAGTGAATTGGACAAGATGGACGAGTGGTGCACAACGACGCACACTGGCAGCGGCCTTGTGAAGCGAATTCAAGAAAGTACGGTTTCAGAGCAAGATGCCATCCAACAAACCATTGAGTTTCTTGAAAAATGGGTACCAAAAGGTAAGTCACCAATTTGTGGCAACAGCATTGGTCAAGACCGCCGTTTCCTATACAAGCACATGCCAGAGTTAGAAGAGTACTTCCACTACCGCTATGTTGACGTAAGCACTCTGAAAGAGCTGACTCGTCGTTGGAAACCTGAAGTGTTAGATGGTTTTTCTAAGTCGGGAAGTCACCTTGCGTTAGACGATATTCGAGAGTCGATCGCCGAGCTGCAGTACTACCGAAAAACGATTATTAACATCTAGTCGAATAAAATGATCACGTTTATCTAACTTTTCAGGGACATAAGAGCCGTTTTTTTTGCAAATCTGTGTGCTTTTACAGCAGTTGAGTAAAAAGTTTCGTAATTTTGCATTAAGGACTTGCATCACAAAAAAATGCTCTTATAATTCGCAGCCCTGAACGGAGAAAGACGTTTTCAGATTGCGATACTAGCTCAGTTGGTAGAGCGCAACCTTGCCAAGGTTGAGGTCATCGGTTCGAACCCGATGTATCGCTCCAATTTGTAGGTTACGGCGAAAGCGGTAATCGAAAGGTGAAAGACCTTTTATAATGCGATACTAGCTCAGTTGGTAGAGCGCAACCTTGCCAAGGTTGAGGTCATCGGTTCGAACCCGATGTATCGCTCCAAATTCTCTCTCACGCTTTATGCTGAAGATGAAAATGGTTTAGTCTCATTGTCTTAAACAATGCATCCGGACGCGGGATGGAGCAGTTTGGTAGCTCGTCGGGCTCATAACCCGAAGGTCGTCGGTTCAAATCCGGCTCCCGCAACCACATTACAGTTAAGCGCTATCTATTGCCCAAGGCGGTAAGAGCTGCCCAAGGCGGTAAGAGCTGCCCAAGGCAGTAAGAGCAGCGATTAACTAATGCGATACTAGCTCAGTTGGTAGAGCGCAACCTTGCCAAGGTTGAGGTCATCGGTTCGAACCCGATGTATCGCTCCAATTTAAAGAATCATCAACTTAATTGATGCATCCGGACGCGGGATG
>NZ_JBFRJZ010000023.1:0-72763 GCF_041469125.1 Vibrio sp. 10N.286.51.E5
AGTCGCTTCAAACACAAGTTTGTTATTAACGATAGTCACCAGACCTTTGTCCGAGCTCACACTGTCTAAAGTGAACTTAGCACCATCGTCTAAATCGGTGTCGTTAGCCAATACATCAACGGTTACGGTGCTGTTTTCTTCCACTGCACTAGTGTCGGCGTTTGCGATTGGAAGGTCATTAGTGCCTGTGACTGTGATAATTAACGTTGTTGTATCAGTTGCACCTTGGTCATCAGTTACTGTGACTGGTACTTCAATCTTTAGTTCTTCACCTTCGGATAGATAACCATAAGAAGACGCATCGAATTCATAACTACCGTCTTCGTTTAAAGTTAGACCTTCAACTAAGGTGTCCGTAGTAAACACTAGTGGTTCACCTACAGGTTGATCTACATCCGTAGCATTGATGCTACCGCTAATAACCTGGTCCTCTAATAAGGAACGGTCCTTAGGCTCTGCTACTGGCGCATCATTCACTGGCGTAACATCAATTGTGACAGTTAACGTGTCTGTCAGACCAGTTTCATCCGTCACGATAACTTGGAAGCTATCTGGGCCGTTATAGTTTGTATCTGGAGTGTATTGCCAAGAGCCATCTTCATTTAGGGTAAGGCTACCGTTAGAAGGGCCCGATTCAACTGAGAAGGTAAGAAGGTCATTATTTGCATCGGTCGCAGTTAACTGGCCGCTTAACAAAGTATCTTCTGGAACAGATGCACTTAGTGCATCTTCAAGCGCGCTAAAAGAAAGGTCTACAAAGATTGGCTCTTGTTGTGCGAAACGGAATTGCTCTAGAAGGCTCAGGCTTTGAGTTCGCGACATGCCCAGCGCTTCAAATCCCGTTGTTATAAATTCGGTTGCTGGGATCGTTTCTTCACCGTCTCGCTCTACAGTCCCACTAGTTGCCAAGCTAGAACCATTTTGACCAGCAGCGGTAGCGAACTCATCTCCTAACTCAGTAGGGTCTTCACCTTCTTCTAATGCGGCAAAAATATTTGCGATATCCTGGTCTAGTTCAACTTCACCGTCTTCAGGTGAAAAACGCTTAACTGATACCTGAGGTTCATTAGGTCCATTTTGAGATTCAAGAGTTACATCTCCAGCCTGTAGAGGCTCTCCCTCTTCGAGTACTCTAACCGTGCCATCAACTGAAATAACAATGCGCTGACCCAATGCAAGAGCACCGGTCAAATTCAATGCTGTAATGTCCATATCAACCCCTAAAAACCATTTTCGCTTGTCACGTCAACTTTGTGACATCTTATTTATAATATTAGCCGAAATATAACATTTAACATCACATAATTCCTAGTTATGAATCGTACATTTAACATACCGAGTGACAAGGTAATGACGCTGATCACATCACACAATAATGAAAGTGCTCACACTATCAATATAAGTTATTGTGTTTGCGAAAAATAACAGAGCTAAAAACGTAAAATTGACGTTCTCAAAATCATCATAAAACGCACAGCAAACTGTTAACAACTTTACAACCATTTACGGTAGCTTCTCGAGCGAACGTTATTTTTTTGGCGGTTCATCTAAATTTCGTATCTAGCACATTAAAAAGCGTAGGTTTAGATGCAGTCCAATTTGGAGAGATGGAAATTGAATTACATTCAAACGACAACATTAGGGTTAGCTATAGCGCTAAGTTTGCCGACAACAGCACAAACCTTAGAGCAAGCCGTTGCGTTTACATTAGAAAGCAACCCTGAAATCAAAAGTGCTTATAACGAATATATCAGTAAGCGTTATCTTAACGACGCTTCTGGTGGTGCTTATCTACCAAGTATAGACTTAGATGGTGGGATTGGTTATGAACATACTGATCTAGCAACCAACCAAGACACTACCGATCTGACTAGAAAAGAAGCAACGATCACCTTGACCCAGTTAATATGGGATGGCGCTAATACATCCAATGATATTGACCGTACTGCGGCTGATGCAGAGTCCGTGCGCTATCAACTACTATCTAACGCGCAAGACATCGCTTTAGAAGTAACAAAGGTTTATCTTGATGCAGTGAAAGCCTATGAAGTGCTTTCTCTTTCGGAAAGTAACTTAGCGACGCACAAAGAGATATATAACGATATTCGTAAGCGCGTGGAATCAGGTATTGGTTCAACCGCAGATATGTCACAAGTTGAAGCTCGTATTGCGAAAGCGCACGGGAATTTGCTTGCTGCTCAAAACAACCTTTTTGATACGCATACTCAGTTTAAAAGACTTGTTGGTCAATCTCCTTTAGGGTTAACTTTCCCTCGCGCAGATGCGGGTGCAATTCCTTATACCGTTGATGGTGCGTTGGCAAAAGCGTTTAACCAGCATCCAGTCATTAAGATTGCACAAGCCGATGTTGACTCAGCGAAGTTCCAATACAAACAATCTAAGAGTACCAACTACCCGACTGTTTCTTTTGAAGCCGCTCAAACTTGGCGTGATGACGCCGGTGGTACAGAAGGCAGCAGCGATGAGTTTTCTGCCATGGTTCGTTTAAGATACAACCTTTACAATGGTGGTTCGGATCAAGACCGCACAGAAAGTGCAGCCTACCAACTCAACAAAGCCAAGGACCTTCGCGAAAGTACTTACCGCAATGTAGAAGAGAGTCTACGTCTATCATGGAGCGCACTTGATTTAACGGTTCAGCAAAAAGAGTTCCTATCTGACCACGTAGACTCGGCATCAGACACGGTAATCTCATATGAGAAACAATACCGTATCGGTAAACGTACCCTTCTCGACTTACTTAACACTGAGAATGAATTATTCGAAGCTCGTAAAGGCTATTTAGATGCTAAGTATGACGAGCAATACGCAAAATATCGCGTAATGAACGCAACTGGTAACCTACTCATCGGTTTACGAGTTGAGATCCCAGAAGAATGGAATGAAAAGGTGGAATATTAATGAAGCTTACCAACACAGTATTATCGCTTTGCTTCATGGTTGTATCTGCCAATGTTTTAGCTGAAAACAACGAAGATGAATTCGAATATCGCGCTCTACCGCCGGCCACTCAAATTTACGATCTTCAAGATGATGACAATGACGGTGTAATAAACGCGCGAGATTTATGTCCCGATACACAAATTGGTGCCGAGATCGATAACGACGGTTGTGGATCATATTTCGAGTCATCGGAAAAGAAAGAGCTGCATATACTCTTCGCTAATAATTCAACGGAAATAAACCCTGTCTTTCTAGGGCAGATACGCCAAATGGCGGCATTTTTAAAGCGCTACGAAAGTACCAGCATTGAATTGCAAGGTTATGCCAGCAAAGTAGGTAACGCGGAACATAACCTAAAGCTTTCGAAAGAACGTGCATCACATGTAAGACGAGCGCTAATTAGCAACGGTATTCAGCCATCTAGAGTCAGCATCGTAGGTCATGGTGATTCTGAATTCAGCAGTGATGACACCCAAATCAATCACGCACTGCATCGAAAAGTTGTTGCTTCCGTTGTTGGATTTAAGGGTAATATCAAAGAAGAATGGCACATCTTCACCAAAATTAAAAAGTAGGCGTACCCAGCTTTTACCATACTGAAACGTTATCTTAAGTTAACGTTTCAGTATGGTGATAATTCCTTGAATAGCATATACCTAAGCCGTCTATAATGTTAATCTTGCCACGTTATCAACATAGAGAATTAATCCATGAGCAAACTAACAGCTGATACTCAAGCAAATCTAGAACTTTTCGTTTCTGAAACACAAGAAACTAAACTGGTATGGGGCCTTCGCAACGAAGAAGGTTGGCTAGCATGTGACTCAAGTGAATTCGAAAACAGCGAAGTGATGCCATTCTGGTCTTCAAAAGAAGATGCTCAAACTCACAACGTTGAAGAGTGGGCTGACTTCGAAGTATTAGAAATTCCACTAGATATCTTTGTAGAAGATTGGTTACTGACTCTTGCTGAAGACGGCGTTCTTGTTGGTACTAACTGGAATGCAACATTAGAAGGCAAAGAACTTGAGCCTTCTGACCTAGCGAAATTATACATCTAATTTCCGATATCGGTCGCACGATTCGCGCGACCGATATACCTCTGATTAGTATCAATAAATTAGAGACCTACCTCGCATAACCACGTAGTCGCACCATTCAAAATTTGAAGCAACATCAAACTAATAATAGAATATCGTTCTTTATCTGATTGATCGTCTCTTGTGAATCACTTCGTTTTTGTTACCTTTCTACTATTCATTAGCTTTTGTTCTTATAGCCAAGTATCAACATCAGATCGTGACCACAACTCACCAGTCTATACCTCCAATCTAAGCTCTACTCCAAATGCTGATTGGAACGCGCTTTATCTCTCTACTTTAAACCACTCTCCTGAGCGCGCATTAAACATGCTGCAAACACGCTACATCGGCTCAACGGTTTATGGAGATAAGCTTTACCTTGCGTCTCTTCTGTATCAATACATGAGCCACCGAGATCAGCCGTTCTACGGAATCGCTTCAAACGACAATGACTACCAAGCGATAGAAACAGCGTTTATTTCTGCTCTGAGGAAAGACGGCAAAGGCCAATATGAACAAGCACAACAAGGCTTTCTAACACTTTTGGCGAAAATGCAATCTCGCAGTGATTTAACTGGTAAAGCCTTACTAAAGTACCAGCTATGCCGATCGCTTAACGAGCAAGCTAAATACCATCAAGCGAACTATTACTGCTCTGCGCTTCAGTCAGATTTACATGACATCGCTGACCCTGTATTACCAAAATTCGGGAATTATCGAGTCATCGCGAACAATCACCATTTCCGCAGTGACTATCAAGCAGCACTAGATACCTACCTATCACTAATAAATGTGTTTCCACAAGGACATGATATTTCAGGGGTTTACAACGATGTGGGTAACTTGCTCAAAGAATTAAAGCAATATGAAAAATCGGCGGAGTATCTAGAGCAAGCTCTCATTCTCAGAACAAACGCTTCAGATTTAATGAAAGCACAAGTGCATCACAGCCTTGCGGATCTCTACCTCAACCAAGAGCAAAGTGACCTAGCAATTCATCACTTTCAGACAGCAAGAACACTGTTGAGCTCATCGTCGCATAGTTACGGTATCGCACTCACAAGTCTTGGCTTAGGAAAGGCGTACACTCAAACGAAAAACTATGATGTGGCGAGAGCCTTCCTAATCGAGTCTCTTTCAGCTTCGAGCGAACTGAGTAATGATGTCATTCGCATCAATGCTTACTTGGCGATCAGCGACATGTTCGAAGAACAGAAATTGCCAACGGAAGCGCTCAACTATGCTCAACAAGCGCTAGAAATAGCAGAACAAGTCACAAGGCATAAATACATCGCGCAGTCACTTCTGCAGCTTTCTGATATTCATCAATCACTCGGCGATTACCAACAAGCTTTCTATTTCTACCAGCGATACTCGTCAATGCAAATGGAAGCTAGAGACATCGATAATCGACTCGCACTCGAAGCGCTCGGCCTAACGCACGCCAAATATGAACAAGAACTAGAAAGCTCTTTCCTGACACATCAGACGAAACTCGACCGCGTTCAAATTGAAAAAATGGAACATCAAAGATGGATGTACAACATCGTTGTTATTCTGTTGCTTTGCGCTGCAAGCTTCACGGTATTGATAAACAAAACGGTTCGCGCAAAAGCAGCAATTGATGGCTTAACGAAAGCATATAGCCGAACTGAGATAATTCGAAGAATCAAAAGAGTGAAACGCTGTAAAGGGACGGACAAACAGCATGTGCTCGTGCTGCTCGATCTAGATAAGTTTAAGAAGATTAATGATGAGTATGGGCACCCTACTGGTGATCGGGCACTGGTCCATATTAGTGATCAAATTAGAAAACACTTAGTGAATGGTGAATTGTTTGGTCGCTTAGGGGGTGAAGAATTTGTCATCATGTTAACCGATACCCCACCAGCAGAGGTACGAGAACGCGTTGAAGAGTTGCACTACGCCATTTCAAGCACTGTCTTTTTATCAGAAAGCAAAAAGTCACTTAATGTGACCGCGAGTTTTGCTTATCTAGCAACCTCAAACGCATTAAGTGACTTTGATGACTTGTATTCAGTGCTCGACCAAGCACTCTATCAAGCCAAAAGCAACGGCCGAAACTGCATTATTGATGCATATAACGAACCGATTGATTTACCTGAAATTATTTATTCTCAGCCTGTTTGCGAACCAACTCAGCCATGATGCTTTCGCGATCACCGAGGTAATCGTTAAGGCCAACTTTACGCAGTTCACATGCCGGACAATCGCCACAGCCATCACCAACAATGCCGTTGTAACAAGTCAGTGTTTTGTTTCTAACAAGTTCAAGTGCTGAGTACTGGTCTGCTAGCGCCCATGTCTCAGCCTTGTTTAACCACATTAGCGGTGTTTTGATATCAAGCTGCTTGTCCATACCTTGTACAAGTGCAGAGTTCATCGCCTTCACAAAGTCATTACGACAATCAGGGTAACCAGAAAAGTCTGTTTCACACACACCTGTAATCACGGTTTCAGCACCGATTTGGTAAGCGTAAATACCCGCTAGAGTCAGAAATAGAATATTACGACCAGGAACGAATGAATTCGGCAGCCCATTCTCTTGCAGCTCATGAGACACAGGTATATCGTCACGAGTCAAAGAGCTGATAGCCAGTTCATTCAACAGAGTCACATCCATCACTTTGTGCGCTTTCACACCAAGCTCTTTCGACAATGACTCAGCAACTTCAATCTCGAGTCTATGGCGCTGACCATAATCAAACGTAATCGCATGAACTTCATCATACTCTTTTAATGCTTGAACAAGACACGTTGTTGAGTCTTGACCACCACTGAATACTACCACTGCTTTTTTCATCTTAAATCCTTACGAGAACCTTCTACTAGCGACTTATCTTGCCCAGTAAAAATACAACCTATGCGATGCTCAAATATTTGTGAGTTTGTATTGATAAGCGCCAATTGCGCTCAATGCAGGTATCAATACAAAGCTGAGTAGCGCGGTCTTTTTGGCTGATTGGTTGCAGAGCGATAACAGTGTCGTTAGGAACTGCTGCTCGCTCCAATAAACCGTCAAGTTGTTCGATGTCTTTGCTTGTACCTACTGGATGCTTAATTTCGTTAGCACGTTGCAAGGCGCTATCTAAGATTTCCAGTCTCGCTTTCATTGCCACTTTCGGTGACACCGTAACCCAAGTGTCCGGTGTGGCTTTAACTTCTGATGTTCCGCTAGTCTCAATCTGACAGCGACAACCGTGCTGCTCAAACTCTTCAGTAAGAGGAACAAGATCATAAATGCATGGCTCACCACCAGTAATCACAATGTGCTTAGCAGTGTAACCTTGCTTGATATATTCATTCACGATTCCTTGAGCATCGATTGCTGACCAAGTAGGTGAATCTTCTGTCTTAACCATAATATCGCCAAGGCTGGTTTCCTCTTCTGGCAACGCTTCCCAGGTCTGCTTGGTATCACACCAAGAACAGCCCACTGGGCAAATTTGCAGACGAACAAAAACAGCGGGAACGCCAGTAAACACGCCCTCACCCTGAATGGTTTCAAACATTTCATTAATCTTGTACAACTTTCCCTCAGCTCAATCATTTGATGAAATTAATCAACCGCAGACCTTAAAGCACTTCCCCCTTTTGGTCAAACAAATGAGTACTGATAAATGAGTTGATCAAAGCCCTAGCCTGAACTTTCAAGTTCCCTTATCCTTTCGCCCATAGATTTCGTTAGCTTTTAATTTTTTAGTAAGGAACAACATGTACAAACTGATTGCTCTTGATATGGATGGCACACTACTCAACAGTGAAAAAGTGATTTCTCAAGAGAACAAAGACGCAATCGCCAAAGCACGAGCTGCAGGTGTGAAAGTAGTTCTCGCTTCTGGTCGCCCTTTAGAAGGCATGCAAAGCAAATTAGATGAGCTTTCGATTGACGGCGAAGATGACTTTGTACTCTTCTACAACGGCTCTATGGTTCAGAACGTATCGACAAAAGAGATCATTCACAGTGAGATCAGCAACGGTAAAGCCGCAAAAGAGATTGCTGCCCTCGCTGAACAGCTTGGTGGTTATGTCCATGCTTTCAGCAAGATCCACGGCTTAATCACACCTGAGAACAATGAGTACACTGGTATTGAAGCGCGTATTAATTGCTTAGATATAACCGAGTTCGACTTTTCTCAACTAGAAGATGACCACGAAATCATCAAAACTATGATTGTCGCTGAACCAAGCAAGCTGACTGAAATCATCGGTAAGTTGCCACAAGAGCTTAAGACTCAGTTTACTATCGTACAAAGTGCACCATTCTTCTTAGAGTTCCTAAACCCGAAATCAAACAAGGGTGTCGGTATTGAAGCGATAGCGAAACACTTAGGCATTAAAGCGGAAGAAGTCATCTGCATGGGTGATGCTGAAAACGATCACCATATGCTTGAATACGCAGGCCTTGGCATTGCAATGGAAAACGCAATGGAAGAAACCAAGAAACTGGCGGATCACATCACAGCTAGCAACGACGACCATGGTGTAGCGGTCGCGATTGAGAAGTTTATCTTCAACTCATAAACGCTCAACAGGTTCTAATAAGAATTACTTTTTGCTTGTTTCAGAAATGACAAAGGCTGTGCACTGCACAGCCTTTTTGATTTTGTGTTAGTCGAGTCGCTTACTCTCTTTTCCATGGCAGACGAAATGCCACCACACCAAACAGAATCAAGATTGGGAAACGTAACGTTTCAACAATAAATGAAGCAATACCGCTGAAAGAGACAAAGCTTCCAGCCCAGCTAATCAGCAGATTTCCCGCTAACAACATCGCCATCACTCCAAGAACGATCTTGAATGAGAACTGACCAACCATAGGTTTCGAGTCTGTTAACGTCACTAGGCATGCAATCGTCATCAAAATCGCCACCCAGAATGAGAATGTTGGCAGTGGCCATATCACCGTCAGAACAATCGACAGTAAGCACAATGCCCACCAAACACCTTTAGAACTCAATAAGGCGCTAATATCAACATCCGGTTTCGCGTCTAATCTCACGATATGCCACGTCGTTAAAGCGCCTAATACGCCACCCATTAATACATCACTAAAAAACGCACTACCTGAATAAGACTTAAATAGCATGATCCACAGCAGGCCAGCGAGCACTACCAGAATGGCTTTTTGCTCCAAGAGGCGCTTTAGTTTCCAAAAGACTAACAAGGTTAAACTGACCCACAAGGCAGCCAACAGATTTGGAAAACTATACCCACTGCTCATCACCAGTTTCAATGTTGGCAAGTAAGCGTGTGGACGTGGAAAACCAAAACCTTGGTGCGCGATTAAAGTAAGTAGTGTCACCGAGATCAAAGTGAAGCCAAACTTCAACGCGAAGTTACGGCCAAAGTACCAAGCAATTAACGGCAATATCACAATGAAGACCCATGGCTTGGCCAACAAGTCAGTCAAAAGCACAGTATTCGCAAATACGCTTGGCATCTTATCGAACGTGTTTTGAAGTGACACAATCCAATTTAATTCAACTTGATGGACTTTCGGTGCCGCGCCCACCAGCTCAGTCACATACGTCACAGGTTGATCTGTCGCGGATAGGAAGAATTCGTTAATCTCAGACCATTGCTCTGGGTAACGGTATTGATTGGCTTGCAACTCCGTAGGTGGTAATAACATCGCGCGACTGACTTCCACACCATAATGAGGAGCAAACCAGATTGGTAGCTCAAAGCCACCTAACTCATTTCGAGCTTTGTAACTGATCACTTCAGAGTCAGAGACACAATCATACACAACGGCACTGTCGGTATATCCCAACACATCACCGACCGTTACCGACAACCCCGCCTCTTCCCAAGTTTCTCGTTGCGCCGCGACCGATGGCGGTTCACCAGAAACCACAGTGCCTCCCGGTAGAGACAATTGACCTGTAATCAACTCATCAACCAACACGATTTGGTTATCAGCACGTACTACACACAAGGCGCCCGCGACATGATCGGGCAAAGTGTTGCTTGCCCAAGCGGAAGTAGTACTCAAAAGAGACAGTATGAAAACTAATAAATATCGAATAACCAACGAGTTTACCTAAAAAATAATAGAAGAATATTGAAGACTGCTGTTGCAGTTGAACTATTGTAATCAAAGCCACACAAAATCGCTGTCTACGTTTTGTGCAAAGCCTTCCTCATCCATTGAATGTGAGGTGTGAACCCCATTTTTTGATAGAAGTCCTTGGCAGGCGAGTTAAAGTCCCAAACTTCTACAAAGACTTGTTCAACCCCATAATCATCAAAAGTACTTTCAACTTTGTTAAACAACTTTTCAGCAATCGATTCTTTTCGATAATCAGGCAAGACAAACAGTTCATCGACACTTCCCATCGGCACTGGTTTGCTGACCGTTGAGATAAGCTCACAAAAATGCCCAGAGATAAAGCCAACAATGAGCTCTCCTTTTAATGCCACATAAACCAAACATTCAGGGTCATCCAAGTATCGTGCAATGCTTTTTTCCTGCTCAATCTCTTCTGCCGTTTTAAAGTGCTCTGGGCTAGCAAGGTGGTGGTGATGGTGGAGATCGAACATTAACTCGTTAAGTTGTTCTAAATCCGCGTGCTTTGCGGCCCTTAAGGTGACATTCATGACTATTGCGCTTCTCAAACCAAATTAATATCTAAACTGAGTCTAGTTTACTTGGCGTGAGTATCTATACAAGTTATTGAATTAATTCATTGTTTGAAGTGTGTATTTTAGATACAAAAACGGCCACATTACGTGGCCATTCTGTTTGAATGATTTTGAATTAAACGAATATCGAAGCTATGGTTTTTGCTGTGGCTTTTGCTGTAGCTTCAGCTTTATGCACCGTTATCTTCTTTCTCTTCTTTGAGATCAGCAAGCTGTTGTTCCAGTTCAATAAGCTTAATTTCCGCCTCTACTTCCGCAACTCGCTTTTCTGCATCAGTGCGATTGTCTTGCGCTAGACCATCAGCAGTAACTTGGGTTCGTTGTGCGTTTCTTGCATCGTCCGTATCTTTCATTGAACCCGCAACACCACCGGTCACACCACCTAATGCAGCGCCCTTAACGGCTAAACTCGCATCTCCAGTTAGAGCGCCGGCTGTTGCTCCTAATAAAGCACCACCTACCGCACCACGATTACGTGCGGCATTCTCATTTTCGTTATCCATTGCTGGTGATGCGCAACCAGAAAGAGTCACAATCAGTGTCGCTAAAAGAAAAGGTTTAGTGAATTTCATAGGAGTCTCGGTTAGTTCTTCGTTTTGAGTAGAACCATCTTAAGCAGAGCCGTTAATGAGATAAATAAAGCCACGTTTAGACGATACATCATGTTCAGCTATGTATTATTCAGCCATCGCATAACTGATTAATGATATATAGCTTTGAGCTCGCTTTATCCTCACCAACAAAAAAGGCGACCAATAAGGTCGCCTCAATCGCGCTTTCTCTATAATTCTTGCCTTTCACATATCTCTTAGCCTTTAGACCAAAAGTTTTGCATGTTTGCTACGCTAGGTGGTGGCCTAACACCACAATCTCGATAATGATTTTTATCGCCGATCCCCAGTATCTTGCCATTTTCGTCATCAATCATAGCCGCAACTTTAACACCGTCTCCCACATGGCGAGTTAACACGACAATTTCACCAGCTCTTTCAGACCTTACTGCGCCTAAGATTTGATATTCGTAGCGGCCTTTCCTTGAATTAACGATCATCTTCGAGTTAATAGGGTCGGCTTCATATCCCACACCAATATCAAAAACCGCTTGATAGAGATCGACGCCAGTCTTTGATACACATTTAAATACCTTGGGATGACTCAAAGGTTCTAACAACGCTCTACTCGCTTCATCCTTTGAAATACTGGCACTAGCAGCACCACTGACCAATAAAGCAATCAACAAAAAGTAAGCTCGCATAAAAAGACCTCAATATGTGGGATTCATAATGAGGTCATAGTAAACGCAATGGATAAGCGGATGAATAAAGTAGAGTTTAGGTAAACCATCACGCCGGATTATGTATAAATCAACAAGCCGAAGGTGAGATTACCTAAACTGCGACGTCTATTTGCCGAGCTTTTCAGCAATTTCAGTTAAGCTGGTAGGGTCGTCAATAGTTGAAGGCACCACATATTGTTCACCTTCTGCGATCTGCCGGATCGTTCTACGTAAGATCTTACCTGAGCGCGTCTTAGGTAATCTCTCAACAACCAAGGCTTGCTTAAAACAGGCGACCGCGCCAATCTCATTGCGAACCTTGCCAACCAACTCCGCTTGTAACTCAATACCATCGACTTTTACGCCATCTTTCAGCACAACTAAACCAAGAGGTAGCTGCCCTTTTAAGTCATCATGAATCCCGACTACCGCACATTCTGCAATGGCTGGGTGACCACCCACAATCTCTTCCATTTCTCCCGTCGACAGACGGTGTCCCGCTACGTTTATCACATCGTCGATACGGCCCATAATAAATAGATACCCATCTTCATCGAGATAGCCACCGTCCCCAGAAACATAATAGCCTGGGAACTGACTCAAATAGCCCGATTCAAACCGATCATGATTGCGCCATACCGTGGGTAAGCAACCAGGCGGCAATGGTCGTTTAAGTGCCACAAACCCTTGTTGATTCGTTTGTGCGATTTCACCCAACTCATTGAGGATCTCCACTTGGTAACCGGGTACTGGCTTGGTTGAAGAACCCGCTTTTACAGGCAAAGATTCAAGCCCTGTCGGATTGGCAGAAATAGCCCAACCCGTTTCGGTTTGCCACCAGTGGTCAATAACCGGTTTATTGGTATGAGACTCAACCCAATCCAATGTTGGCGGGTCCAAACGCTCTCCCGCCATAAAAATCGACTTGAGCGATGATAAGTCATACTTGGTGAGTAACTCGCCTTCAGGATCTTCTTTCTTGATAGCTCTAAATGCCGTTGGCGCAGAAAATAACACATCGACGTTGTACTCTTCACACACACGCCAGAATGCCCCCGGATCTGGCGTTCTAACTGGCTTTCCTTCAAACAAGATGGTTGTGCAACCATGAATCAATGGCGCATACACAATATAGGAATGCCCCACTACCCAGCCGACATCAGAAGCCGCCCAAAACACACCATCTTGCGGCATATCGTAGATAGTGCTCATCGAGTATTTCATCGCGACCGCATGACCACCATTATCGCGCACCACGCCTTTTGGCTTACCCGTCGTCCCTGATGTATACAAGATATATAGTGGGTCAGTCGCTAGAACAGGCACACATACGTGAGGCAAAGCATCCTCAACAGCTTGCTGCCAAAGTACATCGCGTTCATTGTTCAATTCGGCTAGAGACTGCTCTCTTTGGAATACCACCACTTTCGCAGGCTTCCAACGACTGTCCATGATCGCTCGATCAACCATCGGCTTATATGGCAGGACTTTATTTATCTCGACACCGCAGGAGGCAGTAATCAAGACCTTCGGTTCAGCATCTTCGATACGAACGGCAAGCTCATGAGGAGCAAACCCACCAAACACCACCGAATGCACCGCACCTAGTCGTGCACAGGCCAACATTGCCATCGCCGCTTCAGGAATCATTGGCATGTAGATCACCACACGATCACCTTTGGTAACGCCTTGCGTGGCTAACATACCAGCGACTTTAGCCACTTGGTTACGCAATTGATTGTAAGTGTACGAGGATTGAGTTCCTGTAACTGGAGAGTCGTAAATCAGTGCGGTATTGTCACCTCGCCCATTTTCACAATGATAATCCAGCGCGAGCCAGCAGGTGTTCATCACCCCATCAGGAAACCAACGCTCAATTCCGTTATCGTCAGTTTGTAATATCGTTTTTGGTGGTTCAAACCAATCTATCGCTTGTGATTGTGTTTCCCAAAACGAATTTGGGTCTTCCCTCGCCCATTGATACTCGGTGATGTAATCTGTTTTTCTAGTCATTCGATTCGTAGCAGACATAGTGCCTCCTCCATGATTTATCCATTAGTCCAAGCGACTAGCTTTTAACAGTTTCACTTGGGTGCACTCTTTTCTCAGCGTTGTATTCGTGAACATTTAACCGTTCACGACAATCGCTTTACTTGGGAAAAGGCACACGAATGGCACCTTCCATGATCACTCGGGCACTACGACTCATAATCGCCCTCTCAATTCTCCACCCACTTTCGCCTTGTATCGCTTTAGCACCCACTTTTAAGGTTCCTGATGGATGACCAAAAGTCACAAAATCTCGGGAACCCTCACCGGCTGCCAAGTTCACTAAGGTGCCAGGAACACTTGCCGCTGAAGCAATAGCAACCGCAGCCGTACCCATCATGGCATGGTGCAGTTGCCCCATAGACAAAGCACGCACCAGAAGGTCAGTATCTTCGACAGCAACCGATTTACCACTGGAAGCTTGGTACGCTTGAGGCTTAGCAACAAACGCGACTTTAGGTGTATGTTGACGTGATTCAGCTTGTTCTAAAGAATCAATAAGACCCATTGCTACTGCACCATGTGCTCGTATGGATTCAAACAGAGCCAAGGCTTTGGTATCACTGTTAATATCCGATTGAAGCTCTGTGCCTTGATAGCCCACAGCTTCAGCATCAACAAAAATGGTTGGTATCCCTGCATCGATATATGTCGCTTTGATGCAACCCAGATCTGGAACATCTAAAAAATCGACAACATTCCCTGTCGGAAACATTGAACCACTCGCATCGGCTGGGTCTAGAAAATCAACTTGGATCTCAGCGGCGGGGAAAGTGACACCATCGAGCTCAAAGTCACCCAACTCTTGGACTTCACCACCAGCGATAGGCACATGAACAATGATGGTTTTCTCTATGTTCACTTGCCATACTCGCACCTCGACCACGCCGTTTTCTGGAATACGATTCGAGTCGACTAGGCCACTATGAATAGCAAATGGGCCCACTGCAGCAGACAGATTGCCGCAGTTACCGCTCCAATCAACGAACGGCTTGTCTATTGCTACTTGGCCGAATAGGTAATCAACATCGTGATCGGCTTTACTGCTTTTCGAAACAATAACGGTTTTACTGGTACTGGATGTTGCACCACCCATGCCATCGGTTTGTTTGCCATAAGGATCTGGACTACCAATCACGCGCAGAAGTAATGCGTCTCGAGCTTCTCCGGCAACTTGCGCATCTTCAGGTAAGTCACTTAAGTTGAAAAAGACACCTTTGCTTGTTCCACCCCGCATATAGGTAGCAGGTACTTTTATCTGTTTGATGTTCATAACTAGCTCCTAATTTGCAAGAAAGTCTTTGGCGAAACGTTGCAATACGCCACCAGCGCTGTACACATTCACTTCGTCTGCCGTGTCTAGTCGGCAGGTCACAGGAACATCCAGCTTGTCACCGTTTTTACGAGTGATGACTAGAGCCAAATCAGAACCTGCTTCAATGTCACCGTACACGTCGTAAAGCTCGGTGCCGTCCAGTTCTAAGGTGTTGCGATTGGTCCCCGCTTTGAATTGCAAAGGCAGCACGCCCATGCCAACCAAGTTGGTTCTGTGAATTCGTTCAAATCCTTCAGCCACAATCACTTCAACACCCGCTAAGCGCACCCCTTTGGCTGCCCAGTCACGTGATGAGCCTTGTCCATAATCAGCACCAGCAACAACAATCAAAGGCTGTTTACGGTTCATATAGGTTTCTATCGCTTCCCACATGCGAGTAACCTGCCCCTCAGGTTCAACTCTTGCTAATGAACCTTGCACGACTTCTCCAGCGTCCTTCACCATTTCGTTAAAAAGCTTAGGGTTGGCGAATGTTGCTCGTTGCGCGGTTAAATGATCACCTCGATGGGTCGCATAAGAGTTAAAGTCCTCTTCCGGCACTTCCATTTTGGTGAGGTATTCCCCCGCAGCACTCGAAGCGAGAATCGCATTTGAAGGAGATAAGTGATCCGTGGTGATGTTGTCACCCAGAATCGCTAAAGGTCTCATTCCAGAAAGACTTCGTTCCCCCGCAAGAGCCCCTTCCCAATAAGGTGGTCTGCGAATATAGGTACTTTGAGGTCGCCAGTCATAAAGCGGTTCAGTCGTCACCTGTTCCTCGTCTGGCTGGAACATTTTCACGTAGATTTGTTGGAATTGCTGAGGCTTAACATGTTCACCGACAACAGCATCGATCTCCGCATCACTCGGCCATAAATCACTTAAGTAGATTGGCTTGCCGTTGCTGTCAGTGCCTAAGCTGTCTTTCTCGATATCAAAGCGAATCGTGCCAGCCAAGGCATAAGCAACCACCAATGGCGGTGATGCTAAAAACGCTTGTTTGGCATAGGGATGGATTCGACCATCGAAGTTGCGATTCCCTGATAACACAGCGGTTGAATACAGGTCGCGGTCGATGATCTCTTGTTGGATAGCAGGATCTAGGGCTCCGCTCATACCATTACAGGTAGTACACGCATAGCCGACGATACCGAAGCCTAGCTTTTCCAGCTCAGGTAGCAAACCTGCCGACTCAAGATAGAGCTTGGCAACTTTAGAGCCCGGCGCAAATGATGTTTTCACCCACGGCTTGCGAACTAATCCAAGCTGATTGGCTTTCTTAGCAACCAATGCCGCGGCGACCACGTTTCTTGGGTTACTGGTGTTAGTACAAGAAGTAATTGCCGCAATGATTACGGCACCATCGGGCATCTGATCATCGCTGTACTGCTTAGCATGCTGCTCTTTCCAAGATGCTTGACTGATACCTTGTTCAGCCAGCTCTCTGGTTGGCAAACGGCGATGAGGATTTGAAGGCCCCGCAAGGTTACGCTCAACTTTAGACAAATCAAACTCAAGCACACGTTCGTATTGAGCGGAATCTAAGTCATCAGCCCAAAGTCCGGTTTGCTTGGCATAGCGTTCGACTAGTTCAACCTGCTCAGGCTCACGGCCAGTGAGTTTTAGGTATTGAATGGTCTGTTCATCGATATAGAACATACCCGCAGTCGCGCCGTATTCTGGCGTCATGTTAGATATAGTCGCACGGTCACCAATGGTCAGTGCACGCGCGCCTTCACCGAAGAATTCCAAATAGCTTGAAACCACTCTCTCATTGCGAAGGAACTCCGTTATTGCGAGCACAATATCCGTTGCGGTTATCCCTTCTTGTCGTTGACCAGTCAGTTTAACGCCCACAATATCAGGCAAACGCATCATTGACGGGCGACCGAGCATCACTGTCTCAGCTTCCAAGCCGCCCACACCGATCGCAATAACGCCCAGCGCATCTACGTGCGGTGTATGGCTGTCTGTGCCGACACAGGTATCAGGAAACGCGATGCCTTCTTTAGATTGAATGACTGGAGACATTTTCTCCAAGTTAATCTGGTGCATAATTCCATTACCCGCAGCAATCACACTCACGTTTTTAAACGCGATTTTACACCAGTCAATAAAATGAAAACGATCTTCGTTTCTGCGTTCTTCAATCGCACGGTTTTTATCAAAGGCTTCACTATCAAAGCCTGCATGTTCCACAGCTAAAGAGTGATCAACAATCAGTTGGGTTTCGACAACGGGGTTCACCTTGGCAGGGTCTCCGCCTTGGTCGGCAATCGCGTCTCTTAATCCAGCCAAATCTACTAGGGCTGTTTGACCAAGAATGTCATGACACACCACACGCGCAGGATACCAAGGGAAATCAAGGTCACTCTTGCGTTCAATGATCTGTTTTAAGCTGTCTTCAAGGGTTTCAGGATCACAGCGTCTTACTAATTGCTCTGCCAATACTCTCGACGTATAAGGCAAGGTTTTATAACTGCCCGGAGATATCGCTTCTACCGCTTCGCAAGCATCGTAATATTCTAAATGAGTTCCGGGTAAAAGTTTTCGGTACTGATTTTTATCAAGGTACTGAGCTTGTTCAAGTTTCACATCAGACATACATCCACCATTATCTGTTAAATTCTATTCGTTGGTTCTTGAGGCCTTGTCGTATGAAGACGGAAGTCACCTCAAGACATAAGTCGGCTCGTTATAGAGGGCTAACGTAGATGAATAGGTAACCAGTCTTGATGCTCTGGCCCGGTGTAGTCTGCACTTGGACGAATGATGCGATTGTTTTCTCTTTGTTCGAACACATGCGCCGTCCAACCTGTAAGGCGGCTCATCACAAAGATCGGAGTAAACAATTTGGTTGGGATGTCCATGAAGTGATATGCCGATGCATGGAAGAAGTCAGCATTACAGAACAAGCCTTTCTCGCGCTTCATAACCGCTTCAACACGTTCTGAAACGGCGTAAAGCTGTTTATCACCGACCTCTTGAGCTAGCTCTTTTGACCAACGCTTGATTAGAGCATTTCGTGGGTCGCTTTCACGATAAATGGCATGACCGAAGCCCATGATTTTGTCTTTGTTAGCAAGCATCTGCATGATGTTAGTTTCTGCTTCATCAGCGGATTTCCAATCTTGGATCATTTCCATTGCCGCTTCATTCGCACCGCCATGTAAAGGACCTCTTAGTGTGCCAATTGCTGCTGTAACGCACGAATGAATATCTGACAGTGTTGATGCACAGACACGGGCAGCAAAAGTAGATGCGTTAAACTCATGCTCTGCGTAAAGCGTTAGCGAACAGTGCATTACCTGCTTATGCAGTTCACTCGGCGCTTTATCTGTTAGCATTTTCAAGAAGTAGCCACCCAGACAGGCTTCACTTTGATCTTCAGTATCAATTCGCACGCCATCATGGCTAAAGCGGTACCAATAACAAATAATGGCAGGGAAAAGCGCGAACATTCGTTCAGTCGCAGGCAGTTGCTCGGAGAAGTCAGACTCTTGCTCTAGATTACCTAGCATTGAACAGCCCGTTCTCATCACATCCATTGGATGAGCGTCTGCTGGGATAAGCTCTAGTGCTGCTTTCAAAGGTTGAGGCAAGCCGCGCAGACCAACCAACAATATTTTATAATCATCGAGCTCTTTTTCAGTGGGTAAGTGACCCCTTAGTAGCAGATGCGCCACTTCTTCGAACTGAGCATGATTAGCAAGGTCGGTAATATCGTAACCACGATAAGTTAAACCCGTTCCTGACTGGCCTACGGTACATAGCGCGGTGGTTCCCGCACTTTGGCCACGTAGACCAGCACCACCGATTGCAGGTGCGCTGGCTATTTTTTCGCTTTGTTGTTGGTTTTCTGTTGAAGCCTTTTCGACAGCTGCTTTATCACTCAAAGATACAGACATGGTGAACTCCTTTTCTGTGTTAGCCGCCTGCACTCTTTGGTGCTGCCTGTTTATATGTCCGATGATCTTTATGATCGGTACTGGATATGGCGACTAACCATTTCACGTTATTGGATTAAGTTGATTTTTGATTAATTGAAACTGGTTTACCCTTCACTTGAAAACAACTGATCAAGCTTGTTTTCGTAGTCGTGGTAATTCAGGTGTTCGTAAAGCTCTTTACGGGTTTGCATTGAATCCAACAGAGCTTCTTGATTGCCTTCAACTAACAAGTGCTTGTAAACATTCTCCGCCGCTTTGTTCATCGCACGGAACGCACTCAATGGATAAAGCACCATGTCGACACTTGATTGGGCCAACTCATTACAGTTGTAGAGTGGCGTTTGGCCAAACTCAGTGATGTTCGCAAGAATAGGCACGTGCTTACCCGTTGCTAATTTCAACGCCGCCGAGAACTTCACGTATTGGTCTAGCTGATTCATCGCCTCAGGGAAAATCATGTCAGCGCCCGCTTCAACACACGCAATCGCTCGTTCAATCGCACTATCAATACCTTCAACCGCCAATGCATCCGTACGCGCCATAATCACAAAGCTCTCATCGGTTCTAGCATCTGTTGCCGCTTTGACTCTATCGACCATCTCTTGCTGGCTCACAATCGCTTTATTTGGTCGATGACCACAGCGTTTCTGGGCCACTTGATCTTCCATATGAATTGCAGCTGCGCCTGCCTTCTCCATAGCGCGAATGGTACGTGCAATATTAAATGCGCCACCAAAACCCGTATCGATATCCACCAGCAAAGGCAAATCACACGCATTGGTAATACGTTCAACATCCACCAACACATCGTTCAATGTGGTGATACCTAAATCAGGCAAACCGTAAGACGCATTGGCGATGCCTCCACCAGACAAATAGATCGCCTGATGCCCCAAGTTCTTTGCCATCATCGCGCAGTACGGATTGACCGTGCCGACGATCTGCAATGGGTCGTTGTCTTGCACAGCTTGTCGGAACTTAGCTCCTGCTGATAACTTCATAATGACGCTCCCTGTTAATTGTTTATTTCTAGCTAACCTTTAAGACTTACGGCTTTTGGTTATCGCCAGCTCTGACCCGCTGACAGATACCAGTCGCCAGTTAATCAAGATCTTTGGATTGGATTTGTTGTTCTATAAGCAGTCGACTTCCCGATATGTGTCTTCGCATAAGCATTTCTGCTAGCTCTTCATCACGGTTACGGATCGCTTGTAGAATGTATTTGTGTTCATCTAGCGCCTCTTTTGGACGAGACTGCGCCCTAGGTGATTGATAGCGATACATGCGTAATAAGTGATAAAGCTCGTCACACAACAACGAAATGAGTTTGCTGTTGCGACTCGCTTTGATAATGCGGTAATGGAAATCAAAATCCCCATGTTGATGAAAGTAAGAAGAACCTTCTACTTCATCGATATGCTTTGAATGTGTCGACAATAACCCTTCAAGCCCGACAAGCTCTTCTTGTGTGATATGTCTCGCTGCGAGTCGAGCAGCCATGCCTTCCAAAGCCTCTCGCACCGCGTAAAGCTCTAGCAGTTTTTCTGCCGAAAAAGTAATCACTCGCGCGCCAACATGTGGAATGCGTTCTATTAGGCCAAGCCCTTCAACTCGCATTATCGCTTCACGTAATGGGCCTCGGCTTACTTCGAAGCGTTTAGCCAATTCAGGTTCCGAAATCTTACTGCCCGGTAGTAATTCACCGCTAACAATCGCCTCAACGAGATACTCAGTGAGATTTTCTGATTTAGTGTTCTCTTTATCGCTAACACGTGTTTTCGTGTTTGCATTTAAGCTGAGATCTTTTATCGCAGTATTCATATTCACGCTGCTCACTTCTATTTGCTGAACCTTAATTGTCAACAATTCCATAACATGAACATAAAATACACGATTAAATTGTCAACAATCAATCAAATTGTCGACAATTTAGACTAAGGTAGTACTTTCTATAGGCGATAAAAACTAATCCAAAAGGACACTAAAAACAATTCAACCACTTGTTATTTATCGATTTAAGCAAAGAAAGAGCCGCTAAACCCTTCCCTACCCTAAAATCACTCGAAACCAATGTGTCGACAACTTATAGACAGACTTGACAAACGCAGAGCACTTTGTGTCGATCTACCTGTTCACCGATAAACAGATATAAAAAAGGCGCACTCATGTGCGCCTTTCATTCATAGACCCCGTTCTAACAAGCCACCTTTACTCAAGCAATCTGACGAGTAACATCTAGGTATTTGCTGATATCAACGAAATCAATTTGTTCCGGCTTCAGATACTCTTCTGCATAACGCAGGTGAGTGCCGCTGGTTAAGAACAATCTAAACAGTTCGATATCGAGATGCTCGTCCAATGCCATTTTATACATGATGTCGACAGCAACACTGATTGGCTTAGCCTTCTTATAAGGCCTATCTGCAGCGGTTAATGCCTCAAAAATATCAGAGATCACCAGAATACGTTCTGGGATTGAGAGGTCATCACCAGTCAGCTTCCTTGGATACCCTGTACCTTTAAGTGTTTCATGGTGAGTTGAAGCGTAGCGAGGAACACGACTTAGCTCTTTCGGGAATGGCAGGTTCTCAAGCATCTTAATCGTGCCAAGCATGTGCTCGTTTATCTTAAATCTATCTTCAGCAGTCAATGTACCGCGTGCAATACTCAGATTGTAGACTTCGCCTAGGTTGTATAAGTGCTCAGGCACATCCATTTTAATTTGATGTTTCGGGTCAAATTCTAACGGCCTATCTCTTTTCACTATGTGCTCTGGCTTATCACTCAAAAGTGGTTCTGTGGCTGGTAAACTTGAACTCGGATCTCGATTCATTGCCTCTATCGGTGATAGACCAAGTTGATCATCAAAGTGACGCGTCCAGGTCGTCTCAGCTATCGAGCGAATACGAGTGACTTTGTCATCACTCATGAACTCACCACCAACGTTCGACGTAGCGATAAAGGCAAAGTCATCTTGTAGCTGCTGCTTCGTTGCCGTAAGTTCATCGGCTATCAGTTGCGTTGATAGCGTACCATCAAGTTGTTTTCTCAAAGCGGTGATTTCCGCATCACGCCAAAGTACTTCAAATCGAGTTCTCACCTCGTGGATTCGGTTGTAGTTCGCTTCTAACTTCGTACCTTTATCGACGATGTGTTCCGGTGTCGTGATCTTGCCACAATCATGAAGCCAAGCCGCAATTCTAAACTCACGGCGTTCGTCATCATTTTTAAACTCAAAGTCTTTGAAGTGCTCAGACTGCGATTGTTCCGCCGCGTCAGCCAGCATCAAGCCGAGTTCTGGTACACGATTACAATGCCCTGCCGTATAAGCGGACTTATCATCGATCGCTTGAGCGATGAGCTTGATAAACGACTCAACAAACGCCTCTTGCATCTGTTCATGTCGTTTAATCCCCATAGCCATATCTTTTACAGCAACAGATAATTCCCACACTTCTTTGATTCGAGTATCAAGAATTGTCACGTTGTCATAATCACGCAGCTTAACCTTATGAGTCTCTTCCTCTAATTGGCGAATTGGATGCACTATCGGCGCACCAAAAACCCAAGCAATAGGCAACGTCAAACTCATCAGTAACACCGTTACACCAACAGAGGTTGCTAGACGTTTATTGACTGTACTGAAGACTTCAGATTCGGGAATCAATACCGCAAAATACTCAGAGTAGTGTTCGCCCGTGTCTATTTTCTTTAAATAGAGATGCTTGATCTCGCCATTCAACTCTACCCTTACCATACTGCCTTCAACCGTTGCTTCCTTAGTCAAATCATAAAGTTCAGTATAAGGAACCGTCGTATTCGTATTAAAGCCGGTATCATGCAGCCACTTTTTCGCTAAGGTATCAAGTTGTTCATCACTTAACCTGCCGATAGCTTTGTCAATAATTGGAAGCAATTGCTTATGCTTGCTCTGCAACACCAAATGGAATTGATTTGAGTAGTTCTGTTTTAGATCTTCTAGAGCCCCATTTACAACAAGGCCTGGTTGGAAAAACCTATCTAATGCAAACGAGAGTACGGGTTCAGCGTCTAAGAATGCAAAGTTCTCTCCGCTTTCAATTGAATCAAGTGCGGACTCTAGGTTTTCAAACTCAACTAAATCAATATTCGGAAAGTCTTCCCTTAGATTAGGAATAATTGACCACCCAGATAAAATGGCCACTTTTTTATCCTCAAGCTCGGCATAATTAGTAATAATCTTCGCGTCTTCTCTGGTCACGATAGCAAACGGTAAATCATAGATTGGAGTGGTGTAGAGGCCGGTTATGCCATTATTTTTATAATTTTGCACCGATTGCAGCCCATCTATAGTTCCTTCTTGAAACTTATTAACAAGCTCTCCCCAAGAAAAACCATTCACAAATTCAAACCTGATCCCAGTCATACCACCAATCATTTTGAGAAGGTCTATCGCATAGCCGTCTGGTCTTCCCGCCACTGAAAAGTCCATCGGCCCCCAATCATTTTGATTAGACACTAAAAGCGGAGGAGTATCATTAACCAAGGCTTTTTGCTCAGATGATAGCATCAGTTTTGATACATCAAACTCCGATTCCTGATTATTAACCTTGAGGTTAGACGCAATAATGTTACCCGATTTCGAATATAAGAAAGACTCAACCTTACTATCTTCTGCTAATCCAAGCGCCGTACCTGATAATTTGTTAGCCAAAGAAGACAGCACAATATCAATACCAATCACATGTTGAATTTCAGATTCGATTTTCGACTCAAACGCTAAAGAATAAGTTTGTCCGGTAATTTGTAAATGCTGAAAAAGATATGGCTGAGTTTTTTCGACCGACAGAACATTGGCAGCAACATACCAAGGCCTGGTCGTTGGAAAGTAGTTGCTCTGCTCCGTAGTTGAGCTTCTGAGGGAAAACTCTTGGTCAAAGTATTTCGTTGTCCGGACTCGCTCCTGCCCTATATTTTGAATCTCAACCACAACCCAACGATCCGTTTGTTGTGCTCCTATTTTTTCTCTAACGACAGGGGCAGATTCTAGGTTAATAATTTGGAAGAAATTTTCATCGGATGAGCCAATGTAAATACTATAAAAGAGAGGGTTATCTTTAATGGCTTCAGAAAGAATACTACGCGACTCTTCTTTCGATATTTTGTTACTGATAGATCGTTTCACTGTAGCAAGTAAACGCGCGGTGTTGGCTGCGTCAGAGTCAATCGCGCCGATATAATCACTCAGGTCATGAGATACCATCGTCAACTTTGACAGAGTATTCTCCGTCGCCATTTTTTTACTGAAGTAGTATTGAAGAGAGACCGCAACCACAGCCGTTAGCACAGTCGCGAGTATGAACATTGTTCCAACGGTAAAGCGTAACGAAATTTTTTTTAATGCCATTATTTCATCCTTGAATAATCGCCAACTCCAAAGTTAACAGCCTAGCGCAATCAATACCGCTTAAGTTGCATATCAACTATAGTAACTCATTATTCCACATCTAAAATCTAACACCTCTATACACCTGACTATTTTGCAGAAATAGTTATCGTAGTCACATCTAACAATATAGACCAACAACCAATGCACTCGAGTAGAAAACGCTAGTTAAATCCAACCTTTGTCAATGAATTCAATCATTCTGAGACAATAACTACGATTTTAGAATCCAGATATCATTCAACAGTAAATGGACAAAAACACGTTACCGTGAACTTTATGAACAATATTAATCCAATGTTCTTTATTCTCAATATCGCCGCATTACAGACATTTCATTAACACACCGTTAACTTTAGCTTCATCTGCTAAGCAATATCCTACTCATCTGTTTAGTAGCTGGAAATAAAACATAAGTTTCTCTCCATTGAAGAGATCCCCTACATAAGGAACGTGAACCATGTTCAAGGCACTGAAACCTACTCTTGCGGCTTCTATCATCGCAGCAACCTTTTCTTTCAACACTTTTGCTGCTGACGTAGAAAAAATCCACTTCCTAATCCCTGGCGGCGCTGGTGGTGGTTGGGATATGACAGCTCGTGGTACGGGTGATGTATTGGTGAAATCAGACATCGTAGAAAATGTCTCTTTCCAAAACCTGTCTGGTGGCGGTGGCGGTAAAGCGATTGCTCACCTAATCGAAACAGCACAACGCCAAGAAGACACGCTAATGGTGAACTCAACGCCTATCGTTGTTCGTTCACTAACAGGTATCTTCCCTCAATCTTTCCGTGACCTAACTCCGGTAGCAGCAACCATTGCCGATTACGGCGCAATCGTCGCTCCTGCGGATTCTAAGTACGACACTTGGGAAGACGTCGTTAAAGAGTTCGAAACCAACCCACGTAAAGTGAAGATTGCTGGCGGTTCAGCTCGTGGCAGCATGGACCACCTTGTAGTAGCGGCAGCGTTCAAAGGCGAAGGTTTTGATGCGAAGAAAGTACGTTACATTGCCTACGATGCTGGCGGTAAAGCGATGGCGGCACTGCTTTCTGGCGAAACACAGCTGCTTTCAACGGGCCTTGGTGAAGTGCTAGAGATGTCTAAATCTGGCCAAGTAAAAGTGCTTGCTGTGACGGCGCCAAAGCGTCTTGATGCTGCACCTAACATCCCAACACTGACTGAGTACGGCAACGAAACCGTATTCGCTAACTGGCGTGGTTTCTTTGCGGCACCTGGCACAAGCCAAGCGAAGATCGACGAGTGGAATGTAGCGCTTGGCAAAATGTACAAAACCGATGAGTGGCAAGTGGTTCGTGACCGTAACGGTTGGATCGACAACTACAAAGCTGACAAAGATTTTTACGCCTTCCTAGAAGATCAAGAAAAACAGATGGGCGACCTAATGCGAGAGCTTGGTTTCTTGAAATAACCAACAACCATAGAGGGCCTATGTGCCCTCTTACTCTTTCCTTGTTTCGCCGTGCATGAGTTAACTTCAAACTCCTTTGTTTATTCGTAGACGTATTACTAACGCTTGCCGATTCGTTGTAAACGCAAGTGGCTGATAAACCAGTACCGTAATTCGCTTACCTTTGGTTAGTGATCCCAGACATTTCATTGACTCGCTCATGTACGGCTTTTTTACTTTTTATACCACCCCAAATGGAGTTGGATATGTCGGACTTACCAACCAAATTTCTGAGTAAGGAATCTTTGCTTTCGAAGGATCGCATCGGAGCCATGATCTTTATGCTGGCGAGCTTGTGCTACGGCTATCAAACCACGCTGATTCCTCTGTTCCCCGGTGACGAGTACGAACCCTTCACAGCAAGAACCTTACCTACCCTTTTGACGTTTATCGGCATTGGCCTTTCGTTGATCCTGCTAATAACAGGACAACCGGATAAGAAAGTCACATGTGACACAACACCGCTGAACTGGAAACTGCTGATTGGCTTCTTGGTGTTAATGGCTCTGTACGGTGTTGGGCTGACTTATCTTGGCTTTGTTTTAGCAACCAGCTTCTTCTTACTTGCAGGCTTTTACCTACTGGGTGAGCGCCGCAAAGCTGTCTTATTTGGCGCGTCGTTTCCTTTCGTTATCGCGTTCTTTCTTTTATTAACTCAAGGCTTAGATATCTACCTAGAGCCGGGTTTAATCTTCACTCTTTGGTAGGGATAACATTATGTTAGACGGAATTTTACAAGGACTTTCGACCGCCGTGATGCCAATGAACATCATGATGGTAATTGTTGGCTGTTTTGTTGGTACCTTTATTGGGATGCTACCGGGACTCGGTCCAATTTCAGCAATCGCGTTGATGATCCCGATTACATACGGCCTAGACCCTTCTTCTGGCCTAATCTTGATGGCTGGTGTGTACTATGGCGCTGTATTTGGTGGCTCGACGTCATCAATATTAATCAACGCTCCAGGTTGTTCTTCAACGGTAGTAACCGCATTCGATGGCTACCCGATGGCACAAAAAGGCCAAGCGGGTAAAGCACTTGCACTCGCGGCTTACTCTTCTTTCACTGGTGGCACACTTTCGGCAATCATGCTTTTGATTGCGGCTCCGGCTTTAGCCAGCGTGTCATTGAGCTTCCAGTCTTCAGACTACTTCGCATTGATGTTGTTAGGTTTATCGGCAGTAGCGGCGTTTGCGGGCCCAGGTCAGGTAATCAAGGCATGGATGATGACTATTCTTGGTTTGATGCTGTCTACTGTTGGCATCGACAAAGGCGTTGGTGTTGAGCGTTTCACGTTTGGTCTAACAGACCTGATGGATGGCTTTAGTTTCCTACTTCTTGCTATGGCAACCTTCGCTTTAGGTGAGACTTTAATGGGTATTCTAAAACCAGAGCAAGACACCAGCGCGGAAGAAAGCCAAAAGATGTCGGATATTGGTAGCATGAAGGTCACCAAAGAAGAGTTCAAAGAAGTGGCACCAGTTTCAATTCGATCTTCTATTCTCGGTTTCTTTACCGGTGTTCTACCGGGCGCAGGTGCCACTATTGCGGCATTCCTAAGTTACGGCATGGAGCGTAGCCTCGCGCCAAAAGACAAGCAGAAAGAGTTCGGTAAAGGCAGTATTCGTGGTCTTGTGGCTCCTGAATCAGCAAACAATGCAGCTTCAAGTGGTTCATTTGTACCGCTGTTAACACTCGGTATTCCGGGCTCTGGTACTACAGCAATTATGCTTGGTGCATTGATTGCCTACGGTATTCAGCCGGGTCCTCGCTTGTTCGTTGATCACCCAGACGTATTTTGGTCGGTGATTATCTCGATGTACTTTGGCAACATCGTGCTGGTTATCTTAAACCTACCGTTGATCCCATATATCTCTAAACTGCTAGCGGTACCAAGAACGGTACTACTGCCAATGATCATTTTCTTCTCAATCACAGGCGTGTACTTGGTGTCTTTCAACACGATGGATGTGTTTGTGATGCTAATTGTGGCAATGGCGGCGATAGCGTTAAGGCTGGCCAACTTCCCATTGGCACCATTACTGTTAGGCTTCATATTGGGCGGCTTGATGGAAGAGAACTTAAGACGAGCATTGATGATCAGCGATGGTGAGTTGAACTTCTTATGGGAACGCCCTATTACGATGACCTTCACTATTCTGGCGGTATTGGTGCTGTCTAGCCCGATTCTAGTGAAACTATTTAAGAGTTTTAGAGCGAAGCCAGTAGAAGTGTAAAGCTTTATCGAATCAACTAAACCTCAACGAAAGGAGCCATTGGCTCCTTTTTTCATTTAAAGCCTCAATTAAAACCAGCGGTTAAAGATGGTAGCAAACTCACAAACCTATCTTTACAACACACATGGCGCTGATATTCATAACAAATTCAAGTAAGGTAACCAGTTAGTTAACGTATTGGATTCTAAAACTATGGATTGGTTGATTCTATTCTTATCAGGGGTGGTTGGCGGTGTGCTTAACTCCATTGCGGGTGGCGGCAGCTTCATCACTTTCCCTGCTTTGTTATTTGCTGGCGTTCCACCAATAGCAGCCAACGCGACCAATACCTTTGCTTCGTGTGCTGGATACATTAGCGGAGCCTACGCTCTGCGCCACGAAATTCAATCTGGTACCAAACAACTCAAGCTCGTTGTGGGGCTATGCGTAATTGGCGGCGGCATTGGTGCATTTTTACTACTACACACGCCAGAAGCGCTATTTACCCAATCCGTACCTTGGTTATTACTGTTCGCCGCTCTGCTTTTTACCTTTGGTGGCACTCTCAACAAATGGCTAAAGAAAGTAACCGCTAAACATAAGCACGCCACCAGCGCAGGGGCGTTCTTTTCCGCTGTATTGCTTTTGATCGTGTGTGTTTATGGTGGTTATTTTAATGCAGGCTTAGGCATTGTGACATTGAGCTACTTGGCGCTGGCTGGTTACACCAACATCAACGTGATGAATGGCATCAAACTGCTTGTATCCGCTTGTGCATCACTTGCGGCGATCGTGTTTTTTATCGTCAATGGTTCGATTGATTGGCCGTCCGGCATGGCCGTTATGATGGGGACACTAGTTGGTGGTTATTACTCGGCAAAAATCTCTCGCCGAATCCCACAACAGTATGTTCGTAACACAGTGATCATCGCGAGTTTCTTAATCACCGCTTACTTTTTCTATACTAACTAGGCTTTATACTAAGTCGGTTTGACACTAATTTAACCCGAGATTGAATCTAATTCTAACTGGAAAACACAGCGGGAAAGCTGACTCTCACATTACCTATGCCGCTATTTTATTGCTTATAAAACAACCGTGTCGATATATGTGAGACGAGTCCTTTAATTAGTAAATTTGATAACAATTTAGACTGTTTTTTAGCCTTTCTTTTAAGGAAAGTGGGATAATTCTCCTGTCGAAAGTGAGACTTCATTAGGAGGCGTTATGAACATTAAACTCGGTCATGTCATGTCATCAAGTCGACTCATTTGCTTTGTCGCTTTTCTTGCTGCCACATTCGCGTGGATCTTAAAAATGCCCGCTCTGTTTTCTGTGTCAGCGCTATTCTTACTGGTCAGTGCGATCGTTTATGTCACCGATCTTTGGAAGAATCAAAGAAAGAACCGCGAAGCTTAGCCAATTACGGTTTAATCGAACGAATTAAAAAAGGAGCTCATAGGCTCCTTTTGTGTTTTTCGCTTATCTAATTAGGCGTACTAATCGTCGACGCCTTATCTAACGACGCCTTCTTATTAACGACGGAAGTTACGACCGTTACCGCCGCGGCGCTCTTTAAATGCAGACGCAGCTTTAGCTTGAGAAGCGTGGATAGACTCAACCGTTAGTTCCATTGGCTCACGAGGCTCTAGCCCATGGCGGAATGTACGTGAACGCGGAGGCATCTGGTATTCGATGTCCGATGCTTTAGGCATGCGCTTGAAACGGTAAAGGTAGAAGTTTTCAACCTTCTCACGAGCCCATTCGGTTTTCTTCAGGTATTTAACTGCGCTTGCCACTGTAGGCTTAGTGTTAAAGCAGTTCATACGCATTGCCGCATCTAAAATTTCCCAACCATAATGATCCACTAATTCAGTGATCATGGTTTCAAGCTTTAAGCCGTGTAGCGGGTTATTTTGTTGCAGTTCGATTCTTTCTTCTTCAGTCATAACATTACCTTTTTCAAGGCAACTAAAGGCCTTGAATTTACTCTAGAACACCGTCATCACTGACCATTTCTAGCTCAATCACTTGGGCATTACATCCATTGCCCTTATTTATGCCTTTATGATGGCATAAAGCATACTCGTTATCCTATTTATCTTTTCATTTAATTTTAAAATGGTTATTTAACGTCCAGATCATCATTAACAGCACTTTAGTTAAGCAATAGCGCATACGCTATTAACTGGCAGACGTATTCGATGCGTTAATGAGTAAAAGAGCCTATAAACACGCTTGGTCACTGAATGAGGTGATGGCCTATATAGAAGCAAACACTGGTTCAATGTTTGACCCAGAGTGGGTTGAAGCGCCTAAACAAAACCTAGACAGCTTTATGGCCATTCGAGATCAATACAACGACGATGTACAACCACATATCATGACCGCCTAAGCGATAATTAGTTGTGTGTTTGAAGTGACCATCTAAAAATACGCAAACCAACAAAAAAGGATGCCACTGAGGCATCCTTTTGTTTTCTAGTTTGCAGCTGAAAGAACAAATTTGTTCTCTACTGATTCTAACTAACGATTATACGTCGTAAGTTGTAGAAGCAGTATCGCCGCCTGTACCAGTCCAGTTTGTGTGGAAGAATTCACCACGTGGACGGTCAGTACGCTCGTAAGTGTGAGCACCGAAGTAGTCACGTTGAGCTTGAAGCAGGTTCGCTGGTAGACGTGCAGTTGTGTAACCGTCTAGGAAAGATAGCGCAGAAATCGTACATGGCATTGGGATACCAGACTCTAGAGATTTCGCTGCTACTTTACGCCATGCCACTAGGCTGCCTTGTAGGATGTTTTTGAAGTACTCGTCAGAACCTAGGAACGCGATGTCTGGGTTTGCTTCGTACGCATCACGTATGTTGCCTAGGAATGCAGAACGGATGATACAACCACCACGCCACATTAGCGCTACGTTACCGTAGTTTAGGTCCCAGCCGTTTTCGTTCGACGCTTCACGCATTAGCATGAAACCTTGAGCGTAAGAGATGATCTTAGAAGCCAGTAGAGCTTGACGTAGTGCATCAACCCACTCTTGCTTGTCGCCTTCAACTGGAGTGATTGTCTTCTCAAACAAAGCTTCAGCTTCAACACGTTGGTCTTTAAGAGCAGACAGGCAACGAGAGAATACAGACTCAGAGATCAGTGTTAGTGGGATACCTAGGTCTAGTGCGTTGATACCAGTCCACTTACCCGTACCTTTTTGGCCTGCAGTGTCTAGGATCTTCTCAACTAGCGCTTCACCGTCTTCATCTTTGTAGCCAAGGATGTCAGCAGTGATTTCAACTAGGTAGCTGTCTAGCTCAGTCTTGTTCCAGTCAGCGAATACTGCTTGCATCTCGTCAGCAGACATACCTAGGCCATCTTTCATGAACTGGTATGCTTCAGTGATAAGCTGCATGTCACCGTATTCGATGCCGTTGTGTACCATCTTAACGAAGTGACCAGCACCGTCGTTACCAACCCAGTCACAGCAAGGCTCACCAGCGTCAGTTTTTGCCGAGATACCTTGGAAGATTGGCTTAACCGCTTCCCAAGCTTCAGCCGCACCACCTGGCATGATTGAAGGACCGAAACGAGCACCTTCTTCACCACCAGATACACCAGTACCGATGAAGTGGATGCCTTTCTCACGACAATGCGCTACACGACGGTTAGTGTCTGGGTAGTTAGTGTTACCACCATCAATGATGATGTCGCCTTCGTCTAGAAGTGGGATTAGGTTTTCGATGAACGTGTCTACAACGTCACCAGCACGAACCATAAGCATCACTTTACGTGGCGCTTCTAGCTTCTCAACTAGCTCTTCTAGAGAGTAAGCACCAACAATGTTAGTACCTTTAGCTGGGCCTTCTAGGAACTCGTCTACTTTAGCAGCAGTACGGTTATGAGCCACAACTTTGAAGCCGTGGTCGTTCATGTTTAGGATAAGGTTCTGACCCATTACTGCTAGGCCAATTACACCGATATCACCTTTCATTATTTTATCTCCTTGCGGCTATTCGCACTTATGCGATAGCACTTGCTGCATTTGAATCTAGGAACCACTCTGTTTCGCCAGTTTTAGACTGGATTTTCGCTGCCGGGTAAGGCAGTTCTGAAGCAGGAGTTGTATGAATTTCTTTAACGATCTCAACTTTACCTGCACCCAGTACTAGGTAGCTGATTCGTTTTGCTGCTTCTAAAACTTTCGCTGTTTTAGAAACACGGATTTGACCAGACTCAGGGTGAGAAGCTAATACAGATAGGTTCTCATCTTGGTAGTTGGTTGCACCTGGGAATAGTGAAGCTGTGTGGCCGTCTGCGCCAACACCAAGCAGAATCCAATCGAATACAGGCGTGCCGTTTTCTGTTGGGATTACGTCTGCCATCTCTTTTGCGAAACGCTCTGCTTCTGCTTTTGGTTCATCTTCACCACGGATGCGGTGGATGTTTTCAGCAGGAAGGTTTACTTGAGTAAACTCTTTTAGTTTTGAAAATAAGAGCGCGTTTGCTTCACCGAAATTGCTTTCAGCGTCGTCTGGTACAACGCAACGTTCGTCGCCCCACCAGAAGTGAAGGTTATTCCATTGAATACCTTCCGCGTATGGCGCCTGTGCTAAAAGTTTGAAAAGCATTTTTGGCGTGCTGCCACCAGACAGTGAAATGTGAACAGGTTTGCCCTGCTCGCTGTATGCTTTCATTTCATTTGCTAGGTTTTCAACAACCAGTTCAGGCGTTGCAAAGATCTTGTGATTGATCATAGTTCGCAGTAATCCGTGTCTGTTAAGTTTTTGCATGGGAAACGCCATGCGCGGCCATCACGTTGCAGAAGTTCATCTGCTTCCTGTGGGCCCCAAGTACCACAAGCATAGCCAAACAGTGCTTGAGGGTCTTGCTTGAAGTCTAAGATTGGTTGAACGTACTTCCAACATGCTTCTACCGCATCGGTACGTGCAAACAGAGTCGCATCACCGTTCAGTGCATCAAGAAGAAGACGCTCATAAGCCGTCAGCATCTGAGTTTCAGGCAAGTCAGAGTAAGAGAAGTTCATTTTCACTTCTTTTGCTTTGAAGCCTGCGCCTGGCTCTTTCAAACCAAAGCTCATCTGAATACCTTCATCCGGTTGAATACGGATAATCAGCTTATTCTCTGGTGCATCTTGACCAAATACTGGGTGTGGCGTGTTCTTAAAGTGAATCACGATTTCAGTCACACGTGTTGGTAAGCGTTTACCTGTACGTACGTAAAAAGGAACACCATTCCAACGCCAGTTATTGATGTGAGCTTTCAAGCCGATGTAAGTCTCGGTACGAGAATCATCCGCTACACCATGCTCTTCACGGTAACCTAGTAAGTGCTGACCACGAACATCTGATGCTGTGTACTGACCTAATACTAAGTCTTTACGCAGATCATCTTCTTCTAATGGTTTCAGACACTGAAGCACTTTAACCACTTCATCACGAATAGAATCAGCGTTAATTTGTGCAGGCGGCTCCATACCTACCATCGCTAGCACTTGCAGCAGGTGGTTTTGGAACATGTCGCGAACTGCGCCAGAACCGTCGTAGTATCCGCCACGCTCTTCAACGCCAAGGAACTCAGCACCTGTGATTTCAACGTATTCAATGAAGTTACGGTTCCACAGTGGTTCAAACATCGCGTTTGAGAAACGAAGCACTAGAAGGTTTTGAACCGTCTCTTTACCAAGGTAATGGTCGATACGGTAGATCTGGTGTTCTTGGAAGTGATGATGGATCTCTTCATCCAACGCTTGAGCTGATGCTAAGTCGTAACCAAATGGTTTTTCGATGATCAGACGACGCCAGCCGTTCGATTCATCGTTAAGGCCATGCGCAGCAAGGTTTGCTGGAATCACACCGTATAGGCTTGGCGGGGTTGCCAAGTAGAACAATGTGTTATGGTTTTCGAATTGGTAGTCTTGCTCAAGCTTGTCTAGACGTTGTGCTAAACGAGCATAGTCGTCTACATCTGAAGTATTGATCGCTTGGTAATGCAGATGTTCAATAAATGCATTCAGCGTCTCTGGTTCAGTTTTTTCCATTTCCTGAAGAGACTTCTTCAGCTTCTCACGGTAAGACTCATCGCTGTACTCAGTACGGCTCACTCCAAGAATCGCAAAGGATTCTGGTAGTTGATTGCTAGCATACAGGTGGTATAGAGCAGGAATTAACTTGCGGTAAGTTAGATCTCCCGACGCACCAAAAATAACGATGCTGCTGTTTTCAGGTATTACCATCATCTTTCCTATAAAAACAAGGTTTTTAGTATTCGCCAAAGGTATCAGCGACATACGAAAATAGATAATAGGTCTTAACTATTACATCAATAGTAAGCGCCTATTAAATTTGAGAATGCGTTTGGTAAACGAGGGTGAAAGCTATCACCTCTATTCGGGACAGTATTGTCTATGACTATTTGATTTACATCAACCACTGTGAAAGCAATCGATTAAATATTGACTCATTTCGAACAAATTCTAATCGATAGTTCCGTTCATTTAACCCACGGGGGAAGCAAATCGGCATTCTCAAACAGTGTAGTCAAGAAAGAACGGTATCTGGTCGGTGGAGTGAGCAATAGGAAAGGGAGAAAAAGGTAAAACCAGCTTATTCAACTGGCTTTATATTCATTTTGATGGTGTCGTGTTTATCTTTGCGCTTTGTTGTAGCAGCGCTCCGGGCGACCTACGGTACCGTAATTTAAGTCTGCGACTAACTCACCAGTGGTAATCAAAAATTCTAAATAGCGTCTGGCGGTGGTTCGGCTAGCACCAATTCGTTCTCCGGCTTCATCGGCGGTAATATTAACAGCATCAGCTTGCTGAAAAATGGCTCTGATCTTATCCAACGTTACGCCATCAATTCCTTTGGGCAAGGTTGATACTTTTCCTGAGTCCGCTTTGGCATTGGCTTGCAGCATCTTATCAACCAAACCTTGGTTCAAATCAGACACGCTTTCGAACTCTTGTAACTGTGACTGATACTTCTTCAGTGCTGCTTCCAAACGAGGAAACATGACTGGTTTTAATAGGTAATCCACCACTCCCCCGCGCATTGCCTGCTGCAGCGTATCCACATCCCGAGCAGCAGTAATCAAGATAACGTCGCAGCCTTGATTGCTCCCTCTTACGTGATTAAGAATATCGAGCCCACACCCGTCCGGCAGGTACACGTCCAATAACACCAAATCAGGTTTTAAGATGTCCAGTTGCATGAGCGCTTCAGACTGTGTGGTGGCAATGCCGACCACGTCAAAGCCACCCATCTGTTCTAAATAACGATGGTGTAGCTCTGCAATCGCAATATCATCTTCAATGACCATGACTCTCGTGATTGCGTTCATTTATGTTCTTCCTTTAACCATGCTTTTTCCGTCACGATGATCTTCGCAAGATCGTTTCGTGCTTAATTATTGTTCTTCTTTTGGCAGATAAACCGTCATTCTCGTGCCAAAATCGTGGTTGTCGACCATTTCAAGCTGCCCTTGATATCGGTCTGCCAGCTGCTTTATCAGATACAAACCCACACCACGATTTTGCTTCGCTTTGCTCGATACGCCTTTTTCGGTGAGTGCTTTGGTCGCCAACTCTTTCGGCAAACCGCACCCTTTGTCTTCTACTTCTACGATAATTTCATTACCAAAATCACTGATTGAAACTTCAATAACCCGACGCGCTGGCGCAATTTGACCCTCTTGCTTAATCGCCGTCATGGTGGCGTCAAAGGCGTTATCAATCAGGTTGCCAAGAATTGTGACAACGTCATCCGCGTTTAACCAGCTAGGCAGAGCTTCAAGCCTTGATCCCTCTTCCACTTTAAGCTCTAACCCAATCTCTCGAGCTCGCTCTGTTTTGCCTAAAAGCATGCCTGCAATAAGAGGGTCTTTCACCGTCTCTCTTAAGAACTCAATTAAGCTCTGGTAATGAGCGGTTTCTTGACCAATCAATTGTTGAACAGAGTCCAGCTCGCCCATCTGAATCAAGCCACTGATGGTGTTGAGCTTGTTTTGATGCTCGTGGGTTTGTGAACGCAGTAGATCAGCATATTCTTTGGTTTGTGAGAGCTGGTCTGTTAAATCGTTGATTTCATCTCGTAATCGGAAACTCGATACCGCCCCGACCACCTCACCTGCCACTATAATCGGGCTTCGGTTAGCAATGATTCGCTTATTGTTTAAATACAACTCAACATCGTGGTCGGTGTCGCCGGTTGATAGCAGTTGTTCTAAATCACTGCCTGGCAATACATCAGAAAGGCGCTGTTGATTGAGTGCTTTATCCCTGTCTATCGATAAAATATCGCAGGCACTCTTATTAATTGAACGTAAAATGCCGTGCTTATCGATGCTCAGAATGCCCTCTTTCACGGTACTCATGGTTACATCTAGCTCAACATACAACCGGCCTATCTCTTCAGGCTCAAAGCCCAAAATAGCGCGTTGAAAACGGCGAGATACATAACTCGAAATCAAAGCGTTGACCGCAACCACCAGCAACGCCATCACAATCAAAAAGGCTAAGTAAGGTTCGATTCGATCTTGCAACGAATCCAATAAGTAACCAACTGACACCACACCAATAACGGTACCTTGGGTGTCTTTTACCGCGGATTTACCACGAACTGAAAAACCCAGCGATCCTTTGGCTGTCGACACATAAGACTCGCCCAATACCAATGCTTTTTGGTTATCGCCACCACGCATGGGTTTACCGAGCCTGTCATCATAAGGGTGAATCAGGCGGATACCTTTATCATCTCCAACAACGATAAACGCCGCGCCAATGAGCTGAGTAAGGTTACGAAATTTAACTTGGGTTTCTTCAGACAAAACGTAGGGAACGCCATTAGGGTCCAACGTTCCATTTTCTTGAATAATGCTGGTGACAAGCGGCGATTCAGATAGAAATTCAGCAACACCTAACGCTTTCAAACCCATCTCTTGTTCTTGAGATTGTTTGATGTAGTAAAAACCAGCAGCTGCAAGAATCAAAAGTTCAACGAGGCCAGTGACCGTCATGATAATCAGTAACCTTTTACGGAAACTGATACTGCTCCATTTCATATTCCACCGTCCCTAGTGTTAGACGATCAATGTTAACACCAAGTTAATCGCATGACCTTTCTAGGGGCGTGAATTTGTGACTGCTACTCAACTAAATAATTGAGCAGATTGTTAATTGATAATCCTTTACGTTGTTCATCTCGATTAATCGTTCATTTTTAGGACTGATTAGCTTAAAAACCAAAATAAACGAATAAATATTGAGCTAGATCACTAAGCTTTTAGGTGTTTTTTAGGTTGTTTAAAATAAATACAATTATAATGGTTGCATATGAAGAAGTTTATTGTTGCTAAGCCATAGGTCATGATTTTCAGACCGCGCTTTGAATCGAAACTTCGATTAACAAAATAGCAACAACCCTTCGCTCGCTGGACGTATCTATAACTAAAAGTTGCACGCTCGCCGTTACGAATGATGAACAAACGGATTAAGTATTCTCCCCTATTCATCCATCGCTATTTCAAACTCGGCTAGCCAGACAACGAAGAGGTGACTGATAAAAGCATCACCCAATAATAAAACATTGATGAGCAGGAAGTATCGATCAGTGGCAACGTCCAATAGAAACAGGATAACAAACATAACGTATAAACATTGTTGAAAAGGAAACAAGGCAATGAAACGCGATAACTTTGGAATTTGTCTTACTAAGACTATGCTGTTCAAACACTTACAATCGACTTTTACTCACGTAAGAGCCTATGAGAAAGATGGCACCTCCCCACTCGATCTCAAGGTATTGTTAGCATTCCCGCAAATGTCAGGGAGAGATTTATTACAAACAATGCAAGGTTCAAGACAATTGGTATGGCGCGCCGATCACCATTGTCCTAGCTTTAAATAAGCCACTTCATTTTGTAAAAACACTTCTATACTGAACTTAAAGAGCACGCTTATGCGTGCTTTTTAAGTTTCATTTATCTTTGATATTCACGTCACTCAATCTTATTTACACTTGATTAACGAGTTATGAAAATTTCTATTCATATGAGACAATCTATTCAAGACAAATGACTATCGCCCTGTTAACATTAGAGTTAATACTCTAATTGGTATTTAATGCAGATGACCAAACCAAAATTCCGATACCTTGCGATCGCCAGTATGCTTCTCGGCACTATGGCTTCGCCAGGCTATGCAGCTCCGCTCACTTTTTCTGAAGCGTGGCAAATATTGCAAGAAAACAACAACTCACTTGCGGCTCAACAAGCCAACGTTGAACGTTATCAACACCTTCAGAACTCAACAAGTAGCCTTAATCTACCTTCTATTACCTTAGGGGCTAACTACACGCACCTTGATAGTGATGTGACGATTAATGGTGAACAGTTCGGTGACAGCTTAAGCGGCGTAAATCCAGCATTTGCTCCCTTCTTAGCTCAGTTAGGTGGCATCACCTCTACCATTACCGAACAAGACATCTTTAGCTCTTCCATTCGTGCTGTGTGGCCTATCTTCACTGGTGGTCGAATAACCGCTGCGCAAAATGCCGCTGAAGGTAAAAGCGAAGAAGCGCAAAGCCAACTGTTGATGGAGAAACAAGCTCGCTACGAAGACTTAAGTAAGTATTACTTCTCGGTGATCTTAGCGGAAGACGTGGTGAGAACGCGTCAAGCCGTTGAAGCAGGCTTAACTCAGCATCGTGATTTCGCCATCAAGCTTGAACAGCAAGGACAAATCGCCCGAGTAGAACGCCTACAAGCCGATGCTTCTTTAGATAAAGCGATTGTAGAGCGCACGAAAGCTCAGAACGATCTTAAAATTGCGCAATTGGCGTTGACCCAAATCCTTGGTCAAAATGAAAGTGTAGAACCCTCTGAACAACTGTTTATCAATAAGAACCTGCCTCATATGGACGTGTTCATTGACCAGACACTCATGACCTACCCCGGCCTTAAGATTCTTGATGCAAAAGAGAAACAAGCAAGCAGCTTAATTAAAGCCGAGAAAGGTAAATACTACCCAGAGGTTTACCTTTATGGTGATTACAGCCTGTATGAAGATGACTCTCTAGCCAGTGAAATGAAACCCGATTGGTTGGTTGGCATTGGTGTGAATGTGCCACTGCTTGATACCTCTGGCCGTTCCGACAAAGTCGCTGCGGCTCACAGTGCCGTATCACAGGTTCAATTCCTTAAGTCACAAGCTAAGCAAGACTTAACCGTGTTGGTACAAAAGACTTACCTTGAAGCAAACCAAGCCATTGAAGAGGTTCAAGGCCTAAACTCGAGCTTGTCTTTAGCTCAGGAAAACCTATTACTTCGTAAAAAAGCCTTCACACAAGGGTTATCTAACTCATTAGAAGTGGTTGATGCCGAGCTTTATCTTGCGAGCATTAAAACCCAGCAATCTGCTGCTCGCTTCAAATACCTAATCTCTCTCAACAAGCTGTTAGCGCTAACCAGCGAAATGAATGCTTACTCCAGTTACTTAACCTCCTCTGTTCCGTCTGATTTCGACTCAAAAACAGACACCGTTAGCCAGTCAAAAGGATAATTCATGAAACCTATTAAGCCCCTTCTTCTATCTTTAGTTGGTATCGGCGTTATTGGCTGGGTCGGATACAGTTTCTATCAAGCTTATCAACCTCAGCCGGTTAAGCTTCAAGGTCAAATCGATGTGCAGCAATACAGCATCTCATCGAAAGTACCTGGCAGAATTGATGAAATATTCGTGCGCAAAGGCGATTCGGTTGAAAAAGGCGAATTGATCTTCTCTCTACTAAGCCCTGAGATTGATGCGAAGCTAGAGCAAGCAAAAGCTGGTCAGAAAGCCGCTGGTGCATTAGCACAAGAAGCAGAGAATGGCGCGCGTACTCAACAGATCCAAGCGGCTAAAGACCAATGGTTGAAAGCCAAAGCAGCTGCCGATCTGATGGACAAAACCTACCAACGTGTAAACAACCTTTACAACGATGGTGTGGTTGCCGAGCAGAAGCGTGATGAAGCCAAAACACAGTGGCAAGCGGCGAAGTACACCGAAAGCGCTGCATTCCAAATGTATCAATTAGCGCAAGAAGGTGCGCGTGACGAAACCAAAGTGGCCGCCGCTCAAAAAGCGTTAATGGCAGCGGGTGCGGTAGCGGAAGTTGAAGCTTACGCAAAAGACACACAGATCCACAGCTGGTTTAATGGCGAAGTCTCTCAGGTTCTATTGAGCAGTGGAGAACTTGCACCACAAGGCTTCCCTGTTGTGACTGTTATCGACACCAAGGATGCTTGGGCTGTGCTCAATGTTCGTGAAGACATGCTTAAGCATTTCGAGAAAGGCAGCCAGTTTGAGGCGTACCTACCGGCTCTGGATAAATCATTAACTTTCCAAGTAACTCACATCGCCGTAATGGGTGATTTCGCAACTTGGCGCTCAACAGACGCAGCACAAGGCTTCGATTTACGTACTTTTGAAGTAGAAGCACACCCTGTCGATACGAGCGAAACACTGCGTATGGGCATGAGCCTAGTGGTTGAGCTTTAGGTGACTTATGTCTGCTAAAGCTCAATATACTGGATCGCAATCTAGAGGCTCGCAATCAACTGAGCATCATAGAGCGAAGAATACCTTGCTTCGGCAGTGGGCGATTGTCCGCAAAGACAAATGGTTGTTGTCTTGCCTAACTTGGATTCCTTTGCTGCTTGCTGCCAGTATCTGGCTGATTTTTTCACAAGGGATCGCTCGTGACTTACCGGTCGCAGTTGTCGACCTTGAGCACAGTCAAATCTCGCAACAGTTCACACGCCTTGTTGATGCGTCACCAACGCTGCAAGTCACTCAGAAATACAGCTCTGCGAGTGATGCGGCGAAAGCGATGATCGAACGTGATATCTATGGTTATGTTGTGATACCAAGGCACTTCGACCGAGACCTTCTGCTCGGCTTGAATCCGCAAGTGTCTGTATTCTATAACAGCCAATTTATCTTAATCGGTAAGCTGGTGAACTCTGCCTTGCTGCAGGCTCAAGGGACTTTTAACGCGCAACTTGAAGTCGTGAAACAGCTGTCACACGGTGATACCACGGTGCAATCCGCATTAGGCCAAGCAGTAACGGTACAAAGCCAGATCACGCCGCTGTTCAACAAGAACACCAGTTATGCACAGTTCTTGGTGTCTGCGGTTATTCCTGCACTGTGGCAGATCATGATTGTGGTGGGCACGATATTGGTTTTGACGGCGAACGTTAGAGCTCGTGGGCTTCACGCTTGGTTATCCAACGCCCCTATGAAGTCACTCGCATCAACATTAACGCCCTACCTTGTCTTGTTTTTGATGTTTGGTATCGCGTTTAGTTTTTGGTTCTATGTGCTCTTAGACTGGCCATTTAACGGCAGCTTTGTGGCATTGACTATTGCCCAACTGCTAACCGTGATCAGTTGTATCATTATGGGTTGTTTGTTTTTCTTCTTAACACTTGATCCAGCAAGGGCGATGAGTTTCGCTGGCGCATTTACGGCACCAAGCTTTGCGTTCATGGGTATTACCTTTCCAGTAACAGACATGAACACAGCTGCTCAAATTTGGAGAAGCTTATTGCCCGTGAGTCATTACATCGAAGTACAAACGGCGCAGTCTAGTTATGGTGTGAGCGCAGCACAGTCTTTGATCAGCCTCTCTTCTATGTTGTGGTACGCAGTTCCTGCTTTCGTGGTAATGTTGCTAATTAAGAAACACTTGGCGCAATCAACTCTAACTGCACAAGCAGATCCATCTACAAAAGCAGCTATATCTGCAAAAACAACGCCGTCAACACAGCCAGAAGCATCAGCACAACAAGGAGTAAAACGATGAGCTTTACTCAACTGCTCAAGCAAGAACTCTTAGCGGTATTGCGCAACCCTGTCGTGCTTCTTACGGTATTTGGTGGTGTGGTCTTCTATTCCTTCTTGTATCCATTGCCTTACGCGAACCAAGTTCCTCAACAACTGAAAGCTTCGGTTGTGAACTTGGATAAGAGTCAAAGCAGCTATCAATTAGAGCGTATGGTGGATGCCACCTCTCAGATCGAATTGGTCCGTCGAGACTCCACCATCGCCGATGCAAAACAAGCCGTGCTTAACCAAGAGATTGGCGGATTCCTTGTCATTCCAGAAGATTTCTATAAAGACTTGTTGCTCGGTAAGAGCCCGACACTTTCTTACGCTGGTGATGCTTCTTACTTTTTGGTCTACGGAACCATTGTTGAAGGGCTTGCCAAGGCCGGTGGTACGTTAGCTGCGCAAGTTAAGGTCAGCCATTTGTTAGTCGAAGGTGTGCCTTTAGAATCGGCAGCCAAAGGCTACAGTGCATTCAGCTTGAACCTGAAACCAACGTTTAATAGTCGCATGGGATACATCGATTACGTAGTTCCAGCCGTCTTTGTGTTAATCCTGCAACAAACCTTAGCCATGGCTTCTGGTTTAGTGGGTGCAACCCAAAACGCTCAATCGACATTTGGCTACTGGAGTAAGACCTCTCCAGCGAAACTGATGCTTGCTCGCTGTTGTACCTTAGTCGGCATTTATTACTTGTTGTCGATGTACTATTTCGGCGCTAGCTTTTCGATGTATGGGATAAACCAGATCGCCTCAACAACACAGATCTTAACCTTACTTCTGCCCTTCTTACTGGCCAGTTGTTTGATAGGGATTTTGATTGGTGAGTTAGTACCACGAAGAGAGCTAGTCACGGTTGTAGTGTTAATCAGTTCAATGCCACTGATCTTCTCTTCAGGTTTTATCTGGCCGGTTGAAATGATGCCTGAATGGTTAGTTCTGTTATCACAGCTATTCCCAAGCACACCGGCTATCCAAGGTTTCTTAGCACTTAATCAGATGGGTGCATCTTGGCAAGAGGTGGCGTCTCAATGGACATTACTCTGGGGACAAGTTTTGTTGTGGGGTTCATTATTGGCACTTAAGCTCTACCACAAATCCAGTAAAGGCACAGTTGGCAATAGCAATAGTCATCGGGCCGTTTAGTTTTATGTTCTAGCGGAAAGTACTCATGCTTTCCGCTAGAACATAAAAGCTCTGATAAAGGGCTTTTTTAATATCCTCAGATCCAAAGACACCTTCAGCCTTCGAATGTTTAAACACCGCCATACTCGAACTCTCCTACGTTCGCTCTATGTCCCCCTCTATGTCCCGACAGCCCATCACTCTGAATTATCCTTCACCCGCCCCTAAAACAACTACTGCATATACTTTTCTCTGCCTAAAAAGCATCGACTTATTCCCAAATGATGACAAAACCCGAACAATTGTAAATTTATTGTAAAAATTTCTTTGTTGGCATTATTTTTATGTATAGGATTATCAGTAGGGCTTGGTAGCCCGAATACCATAGTCTTATTGGTGCACATACCAAAAGGATATCCATACAAAGCAAGATCAGTACTTATATTTATTTCGTTTTTCGACCTAGCTACAGCCGTTTATGTTGCCGTCGAATGAAGTAGATAAACCACTGAGATATACAAATCAAATAGAAAACAAACACAACAGCAACAAACATAATTTATTAAAAAGACAGGGAAAACCATGAAAAACATACGTGAATTATTTTTTGGGTTTATATTATTGTTTAGTTCCAGTGCATTTGCAGAAGAAGGATCATTTAACCAAGCTATCAGCAACTTAAGTAAAAGTGTTGATGGATTTTTCAACGAATACACAGGTTGGTTCGTTGGGCTGATATTTAAAAGTGTACCGATTGGTGAAGCTAACTTCCCCGTGATTGTTGGCTGGCTGTTGCTGGCTGCAATCATCTTCACTGTTTACTTTGGCTTTGTTCAATTTAAACGTGTCGGCATGGCGATAGACATTATCAAAGGTAAGTATACCGATCCTAACTCTAAAGAGGACGGCGAGGTTTCTCACTTTCAAGCGTTAACAACGGCGCTTTCTGGTACTGTCGGGCTTGGTAACATTGCCGGTGTAGGTGCTGCACTTGCGATTGGTGGCCCTGGCGCGACATTCTGGATGATCTTGTGTGGCCTTCTGGGTATGGCTTCTAAGTTCTGTGAGTGTACCTTAGGTGTGAAATACCGAACTATCCTACCTTCAGGTGTTGTTTCGGGTGGTCCAATGTACTACCTAAGCCAAGGTCTGGGTGAAAGAGGTTTAGGCGGACTAGGTAAAGTGCTCGCTATTGGTTTCGCATTAATGTGTATTTTGGGCGCATTGGGCGGCGGTAACATGTTCCAAGCTAACCAAGCACACGCCATGTTAACTTACGCATTTGATGTACCAAGTGAATACGGTGTGATCACTGGCCTTGTACTTGCCTCTTTAGTTTTCTCTGTGATTGTTGGTGGTATGCCTTCTATCGCATCGGTAACAGAAAAAGTTGTTCCTTGGATGGCTGCTCTGTATATCGGTATGGCTCTGATTGTTATCGGTTCTAACCTTGATCAAGTTGGCCCTGCGTTCAGCGCAATCTTTACAGGTGCATTTACTGGTGAAGGTGTTGTTGGTGGATTTATTGGTGCGCTAATTCAAGGCTTGAAACGTGCAACATTCTCGAACGAAGCAGGTGTAGGTTCAGCAGCTATCGCTCACTCAGCGGTTAAAACAAAAGAACCAATCACCGAAGGTCTAGTATCACTATTAGAACCGTTCGTTGATACGGTAATCATTTGTACAATGACCGCATTGGTTATCACTATCGCTGATTTAAACGTAGGTCCATTCGATGGCTCTGGTTTAACGGGTGTAACGCTGACTGCTGCATCGTTTACTGAAACGGCAGAAGTATTCAAATACACACTCGCTCTCGCAGTAATCATGTTTGCGTTTTCTACCATGATCTCTTGGTCGTACTACGGTCTTAAAGCTTGGACTTACCTATTTGGTGAAGGCAAAACAACGGAGCTGATTTTCAAAGTGATGTTCTGTGTGTTTGTTGTTATTGGTGCCACGATTCAATTTGGTGCGGTAATCGACTTCTCTGATGCGGCTATCTTTGCGATGTCTATCTTCAACATTCTTGGTCTGTACTTCTTGATGCCAGTTGTGAAGAAAGAACTGCAATCGTTTGTTGCTCGTGTGAAATCAGGCGAAATCAAAACGTATGAGAAATAACGTTTAGTGGAATGAGGTTTTGCTCTAGTAGCTAACTGCATTCTAAGAAACGACACAGCTCTAAAAACGAAACTGTTCTAAAAATTTTTGTAAGACCCTTTGCTTGAGAAAGCGAGAACAGGACTGCAACTTATCCAAAATCCCTACCAGCTTGGCTTGTGGGGATTTTTTATGTCTGAACGATTAGGCGAATAACTACCTTCAATGCCCTGCTCACTCTTTTCACCCTTTTCACTCTGTTCATCATCGTGTTCAACATCGACACGACGAACCAACTCTTCTACTTTGATCATCTCTTTTTGCGCTAATGGCGAGCGACAATCATCGAAACAATAAGCTATGGTGCAGTTCTCACAAAGATACTCTGGCATCACTCCATCCCTTGTCGTCAAAGCAGCCAAATGCGAGCTAGCAATCGACTGCGTGTTCATCCTGAACAACACTATTATGCAGCGACTCTGAGCTGAAAATATGTATGCAAAGTCATTTAATAGACAACAAGTAACATATCATTGTGGATATACGTAACTATTCACAAATATCTAAGCAAACAATGAAAACACTTAAATAATCAATAATGAGAACGCACCGGATCTATGCTCTCGACAAACGCAAAACGCCCACATCACGTGTGTGATGTGGGCGTTTCAATATTTAATGCAAAACTAACGTTAGGTTGGTAAAGCCTTCGGCTTATAAATCCATCTCTTCAGTGAGCGTTTTGATCTGCTTGAGATCCATGGTGTGGACTTCAATCATTTGTCTGATATCGCTCAGTCGAGAGTTAGCGTTATCTTGCTTCTCACACGCGTCAGATTTCGCATCCCATGATGTGCCATCTAAGTAAACATCACACGCTTTCTTAAGAGAACCAAGATTCTGCTCGAGTTGATCTCTTTCTTTCTCAAGTTTTTCAAGTTCTTGAGAAATCTGTAATTCTTTTCGGAAAACTTCACGCGCACGCTCAAACAAAGTCGATTGCATGTCAGCCTGACGATTAAGTTTCTGGTTGTCTTGCTGAGTTTGCTCTAACGTTTGCTTCTGTTCATTTAGCTGTTGCTCTAACGAGTAGTTCGCCTTCTCTAAAACCGAAGACTGCTTCGCTAATTCCTGGAGCTCTTTTTGATGCTCTTCTGTTTGTTTCACTAGAGCGGCTTCTACTTTCGCATCGATTTCGGTATCAACTTTTGCCACTTTAGTTTCAACGGATGTCATCAACTGTGCTCTGCTGTCATGCAGTTCTTGATAACGAGTTTCGAGTACCTGATAAGTGGACTCCCACTTAGAAGCCGTAACTGTAGAACCAATTAAGCCACCCAGTGCTAAACCTATAACCGCAGCAATGCCGATATAGAGCTGACTGCGCTTATCGCGTTCTTCTATAACAACCACTTCATCTTGTTCGCTTTGTCCAGATTGCTGGTTCACTAGCGGGTACTCCCAAAAATTTATTTAACGTTACGCGGTCACTGACACGAATGCCAATACTGATTGTGAAGGCTCAGTTAAACCTATCGCTCAAGCCAGAAGCACTTAAGCTTTACTAACACATTCATCCCACCTGTTTACAGGCAGGCTTAACGAGTTAACTCCGAAATCATCAAGCTGGCAGTATACAAAAGGAAACTGCTAACGATAACTATCACTACCCATTTTTGCAGTTTTTCGTTTGTCCGGTAACGAAATAGTACAAATGCCAAAGCCAATAAAAAAACAATCGCTATTAGTCGAGTCATAACTCCTCCTTGTTTCTCTATTTTATACCATTTAAATAAGCAAGTTACGTCAGAGACTCGTTGTTTGATCATTTAGTTGAACAACATTTGTGCAAACAGATATTTTGTAGCTGACATCACATTTTATATGATCTAGGATACGCCTACAGATTACCTAATTATTTAGGTAATTGTTCTGATGAAGACTGCAGGAGAGTGGTTTTTAACTAAACATTAACATTTAGTTAGGTTGACCCGCCGAAGAAGTAAATCTTTCAGGTGCTTTATGCTGGAGAAATCCAGAAAAGTGAGGACTGTCGTTGGAGGAACCTCTGGAGAGAACCGTTAGATCGGTCGCCGAAGGAGCAAGCTTAGTGCCCGTTACTTATCTATAAGTGATTCGCTAAGTGAAACTCTCAGGCAAAAGGACAGAGGAGTGGAAAGCAACAGCCTTAATTAACACAAGAATTCTATCTAGAAATCCGTATGTATTAAGTAGTGCCCCCGATCCCTGAGATCTGCACTGCCTTCCCTCTTCTCCTTAAATTTTTAATTTATTAAGGGGAATCTATGAACCACCTACAAGCTACACTACAAACCATCAACCAATTCGTTTGGGGACCACCACTGCTTATTCTGCTAGTGGGTACAGGTATCTACTTTACTTTTCGCTTAGGCTTACTCCAGTTTAGACACCTCCCAACTGCACTGAAAATGGTGTTCAGCAAAGACAAATCTGGTACGGGTGACGTATCGAGTTTCGCGGCTTTGTGTACTGCACTTTCAGCAACCATTGGTACAGGTAACATCGTTGGTGTAGCGACCGCAATCAAGATTGGTGGCCCTGGTGCCCTATTCTGGATGTGGCTTGCCGCTGTATTTGGTATGGCGACCAAGTACGCAGAATGTCTACTCGCCGTTAAATACCGCAGAACCGATAGCAATGGCGAAATGGTTGGCGGCCCAATGTACTACCTGCAATACGGTGTCGGCTCACGAATCTTAGCGGTAATGTTCGCTGTCTTCGCGCTCGGCGTTGCTTGCTTCGGTATCGGTACCTTCCCACAAGTCAACGCTATCTTGGACGCAACTCAAATCTCATTTGGCGCTTCGCGTGAGATGTCTGCTGTCGTTCTTACGATATTAGTGGCAGTGGTTACCCTTGGTGGTATCCAATCTATCGCTAAAGTGGCAGGGAAAGTTGTTCCTACTATGGCGGTTATGTACGTCGTCGCGTGTTTAAGCGTTCTGATTTCAAATGCCGACCAACTACTGAATGCCATTACCCTTGTTGTGACTTCTGCGTTTACCAACACAGCAGCAACCGGTGGTTTCTTTGGCGCGAGCATCATGCTTGCTATCCAATCAGGTATCGCTCGTGGTGTGTTCTCGAACGAATCTGGCCTAGGTAGCGCACCAATGGCTGCAGCAGCGGCTAAAACAGACTCATGTGTGAAACAAGGACTTGTCTCTATGACAGGTACCTTCTTCGACACCATCATCATCTGTACGATGACAGGTTTGGCGCTTATCTTAACGGGTGCTTGGCAGACTGATCTTTCAGGCGCTGCGATGACCACTCACGCATTCGCTGTTGGTCTGAATGCAGATACCCTTGGCCCTATGTTGGTTTCTGTTGGCTTAATCTTCTTTGCGTTTACAACAATTTTAGGTTGGAACTACTACGGTGAGCGCTGTGTTGTGTTCTTGCTAGGTACCAAAGCTGTATTGCCTTACAAGATCATCTTCATTGCGTTGGTGGCTTCTGGTGCATTCTTAAAGCTCGACATGATCTGGATAATGGCTGATATCGTGAACGGCCTAATGGCAATTCCGAACCTAATCGGGCTTATCTTGCTGCGCCACGTTGTTATCGAAGAAACCAAGCTATTCTTCAAACCGTTGACGTCTTCAAATGATTGTGAAGCAGTTAAAGCGTAACCTGAATTGATTGAATACCAAGCCCGCACTCAACTGCGGGCTTTTTTATTTTCATCACATAGCGAAACGTCTTAAATTATTATGCAGCACATATGCCCTTATAAATAACAAGAATATTAAATCGACTACTATGCGATTTAATAAAGCGAATAGAAGACTACTAAAAAGGACACTAATAAAACCAACACTTAATTAGATATTACTTATATTTAACAGGTTGTGCGTTGGTGTCAGGCGCTTTGTCACAAACATATTAAATTTCTTTTTGTTTCAACAACACAAAAAACCAGAAGAATAAAACATGTGACTTTAATTCATATATTAGTCAGTTTATAGTCATCTACATTGTAGAAAGAATTATAATAAAAATAAAACGTTGGCTATATGATCAGATTCGACCCAATTAAAAACCGTATTTATAACGATGAACGTTCTATTAAAGTAGGATACCGTGAAACTCGAGTTCTGGAGTTATTATATAAAAACTCACCCGATATTGTTAACAAACAAGATATTATTAGCTTCGCTTGGGGAAACGAGTTCATAGGGGATACGTCACTAGCGAAAAGTATAAGTTTGCTGCGCCAAGGGTTCGTTAGATTAGGCATCAAAGAAACCCCAATCGTCACCGTTCCTAAGGTGGGCTATCGCCTTATCGATGAGTGCGTGGTGATCGACTCCCCCATCAATAATGCAGCCACAACTCCCCTTGCTGATGCGAGCAACCTAATACCCGTCGGCAATAACGGTATTGCTATCGGTGCAGCAGTTGCAGTCGAACCTAAGCTTAACCCTAAACAAAGTTCGTCGGCTTACTTTCCTACTGCTGAAAACCGAAACAAGTTGTGCTACTTCACCACTGGCTGCTTACTGTTGGCATCAGCGTTATTGGCTTTTGCTAAGGTTAATGAGAGAAACCTCAGCGAGATCAATCCCGTTAACCGACTCAGCGAGCAATGGATAGGTCAAATACAAGTTTTCCAAGCCCCTGAAATGGCGATGACGCCAGAGCTAGAAAGCATTCTCTATCAATATCAATGTGATTGTGTGGCGTACATTAGCGAAGAAGCGGAATATTCTGAGCTCTCTATTCTCAACAAAGCCACACGCCAGTCCGTCAACATCTTTTACACGCCAACCCAATTAGATCAAGCCAGTACCGAACTTGCCCTATTCCTAGAAAGAGGTCAATTATGATGCCAATCGTTGCGCTCATTTCTGCATTCGTTTTATTGGTTGGCATATGGAGTATCCCTTCGCCCCAACCAGAAGAAGAGCATCGCTACCAACATAGCGTGGTGGACCTGATAGTGAATGACAATGTATTACGTACCGACGGATTAACGAAAATAAGTAACAACAAGGTGCTGCACCTGATGTCCGTTCAAGACGACAACATGCCCGACCCACTTGTTCTGCGATTCAGGGGAACAGCCCGCCCTTCTCAATCACTTTTCTTTTCTATTTCTGGCACCATCGACTTAGTCTCTGTGCAAAAAATAAATAAAACAATGAATGACAGCCGATTGTCGCCTTACCTGTTAATCAACGATGACCCATTAACGGTAAAGATTGATATCTTAAGTTCGAATAATTTATTCGCCATCATTAAAACGTGTAATACAGGCCGAACACAACTTCTGGCCAAACGATAATTAGAGATAGTTTAACCACTAGTAACAAGTGCCCTATTATCAAGTAGCAAGCTTTGCCGATATTACACATAGAAAACGGATGGTTATTTTCATTATTCTATCAGCAATGCAATTATTACCGTCATCCTTACTTTAAGTGTTTGCATTTTAAAACCGATAGAAAATCAAAGTATTCAAGTTAGACTTTTACTCCTTGTCACTCACTACCAGCCCACCTTAAAACTACGAGCATTATGAATGGTTATATCTTTTCTTCTAATTAACCATTCATACAAGCGCCAAAAATAACGTCAAATAATTTTGATGTCTAAGCCCGAATAATAGGCCTTAATTTTTCTAAAAACGGTTTGAGCCCCATCAAACAATTTATGTTTAGTTGCATACTCTTTCACCGTAAAAACACTAATAACAATACAAATCATTGAATTGACGGGGTAATTTAATTCAACGCTTTTCAGTATCTATCTATTTATCAACATGAAAAAGTGAACTTGTCTTGTTAACTGCACGGCACACAAAACATTATCAAAATAGAAAAATTACAAATGAGGGAATTGTTAATGATCACAGTAAACAGAAGTCTCTTAGCAACCGCAGTGTTGTCTGTTCTATCAACCGGTGTAAATGCGAAGATTTACCCAGACCAAATAGTGTTTGACCAACTTGGTGAAGATGTATGTCGCTCTGGTTATCGTCCTATAGACCGTTATGAAGCCGAAGAGCAGAAGAGTGCTTTGGTCGCTCGTATGGGCACTTGGCAGATCACCGGGTTAAAAGGAAACTGGGTAATCATGGGGCCTGGCTATCATGGCGAAATTAAACAATCAAGCAGTGGGTCAACGTTCTGTTACCCAAACAACGACCAATCTGAAATCCCTAATTATTCCGCCAAATCGGTTCAGGAAGGCAGCGAAATCGATGTTCAGTATGAATTAGTGAACAACCGTAACGACTTTGTTCGCCCATTAAGCTATTTAGCTCACAACCTAGGTTACGCTTGGGTTGGCGGTAATAACAGTCAGTATGTTGGCGAAGACATGACGATAAAGCGCTCTGGCAACAGTTGGGTGATACAGGGAAATAACAATGGTTCTTGTAGTGGCTATCGCTGTGATGAAAAAACCAAAATCACCGTCGACAATTTTGCCTATACCGTTAACGACGACAACTTTTGGCATGGTGATGTTGTCGAGTCAGATCGTGAATTAGTGAAGACGGTTTACGCGACGGCAAGAAACAACAGCAATATCGCGCAACAAGTGGTGGTCGACCTAAAAGTAGACGAATCAACAAACTGGTCGAAAACGAACAGCTATGGATTCTCACAAAGCGTTCAAACAGAGAACACCTTCAAGTGGCCTTTGGTTGGTGAAACTAAGCTCACAGTTAAGTTCGAGGCTAACCAAAGCTTCGCTGAAACAAATGGCAACTCCACTAGCGAACAAGTAACACTTCAAGCTCGTCCTATGGTTCCTGCGAATTCGGAGCTGCCGATTCGAGTTGAGTTGTATCGTTCAAGCATCTCTTACCCGTACCGATTCAACGCCGATATTAGCTACGATGTTGAATTCAACGGCTTCCTTCGTTGGGGTGGCAACGCGTGGCACTCTCATCCAGATAACCGCCCATACAAGGCTCATACCTTCACGATGGGTCGTGGCAGCAGTGAATCTGCCGACATTCGCTACCAATGGGATCACCGTTACATCCCAGGTGAAACAAAATGGTGGGATTGGGGCTGGGCGATTAAAGAAGCTGGCTTATCAAGCATGCAATACGCGACTGGCGGAAGCTTACGCCCCTTCCACTCTTACGTGTCTGGAGATTTCTACGCTGAATCTCAATTTGCAGGTACTATCGAAATTGGACAAGCAACACCAATTACTAACAATCTACGCAGCAAAAGAAGTACTGATTCCGTCAACGAATCTACTGAGCGCATTGGCGACATCGAAGTTACCACCAACTTTAACGCCGATGAGTTGAGTGACTTAGGTTTCGAAGGTGCTGAGATGAACATTAGCGTCGTTGAATAACTGCGCTGTTGAATAAGATCGGTACAAAGATCTACCAGTAATAAAGCACAAAGCCCACGACACATCGTGGGCTTTCATATATTCATGTTCAACTGAAAACGGTGAACTACACAGGCTCTTCCATCAGAAGCTTAACACCCAGCCCAACCAGCACCATGCCCGTCACGCCTTCCATCCACTTCATAAAACTCGCGTTTTTGAGCAAATTTTTAGCCGAGTTAAGCGCGCCAGCCAAACCACATTGCCATACCATCGCAATCATAAAGTGTACCGAAGCCATCAACATAGATTGCAATAAAGGCGAACCTTCAGGGTTTACAAATTGAGGTAAAAAGGCCAGATAGAAAACTGCTGTTTTTGGGTTAAGAACGTTAGACAGAAAGCCTTCACGCAAAGAACGCTTTGCACTGTAAGCCTGCTGAGCTTGTTCTCCGACCTTCAAACCGCCACCGTTTTTCATCAACGCTCGCAAACTGCTTAAGCCAAGCCAGATGAGGTAAACCGCACCTACCATCTTAACGGCTTGAAAGAGTTCAGCGGATTGGGCGAGGATTGCAGATATACCCACAGCAGAGAAAAACGCGTGTACATACAAGCCGCTACAAATACCAAAGCTCGTCATACAACCGTCAGCTAAGCCAGAGCGGCTAGTATTGCGAATCACCAAAGCCGTATCTAAGCCCGGCGTTAGCGTTAAAATAGTGATGGCAATTAGAAATGCCTCAAAGTTCAAAATATCCATATCATTGTCATTTTTGTTCAGAGATCTATCATCAATACCGTGTATCTGAACAATTCGCAAGCAACAATTGCCACCAGCTATACAACTCACTGATTTTGTGCACAATAGAACAGTTTGATTTGTTAAGAAATAGTAAATTCAAGGCATCGTACCGCCTCATGCTTTTCTCGCTATATCTTCGACTGCGAAGGTCGGCGTCATTAAAAAGCAAAGCCATAATCAAAGTACACGAGATGAACCTTAACGCTGACGCAGCCCTAAGGATCATTTAAAGAAACCAAATTAAGAGTAGTCAAATGAGCGCATTCAAAAAACTAGTCGAACACTCTCAAAAATGTTCACGCTTTCAACACCTAGCTTCTATTTGTGGTTGGGACCAAGCTTCAATGATGCCAGCAGGTGGTAACCAAGCTCGTAGTGAAGCGATGGCCGAGCTTTCTGTTCATATTCACGGCTTAATGACTCAACCACAGCTTGGCGATTGGATTGCAGACGCTGAAAATGAAGCGCTGAACACTGAGCAACAATCGTCACTTCGTGAAATAAAACGCCAGTGGCAACAAGCAAACCTACTTCCAGAAAAACTGGTTGAAGCGAAATCTCTATCGGGTTCAAAATGTGAACATGCGTGGCGTAGCCAACGCGGTAACAACGACTGGGTTGGATTCGAAAAGAACTGGCGTGAAGTGGTTGAGCTTTCTCGTGAAGAAGCGCAGATTCGCGCAGACGCAGCCAATCTAACGGCTTATGATGCGATGCTGGATATTTATGAACCGGGCACCAGCTCTACTTCACTTGATACCCTATTTGCAGACGTTAAAACTTGGCTTCCAGGTTTAATTGATGAAGTGATCGAAAAACAATCGAGCGAGCAATTTAACGCACCATCAGGTATCTATTCGACCGAGAAACAGAAAGCACTGGGTTTAGAAGTCATGAAGCTGCTTCAGTTCGATTTTGAACACGGCCGATTGGATGAAAGTGTTCACCCATTCTGTGGCGGTGTCCCTTCAGACGTGCGTATCACAACACGCTATGACGAAGCGGAATTCGTTCAAAGCTTAATGGGTATTGTGCATGAAACAGGCCACGCACGTTACGAACAAGGCTTACCAAAACACCTAGCAGGACAACCAGCGGGGGAAGCTCGTTCTATGGGCATTCATGAATCTCAATCTTTATTCTTCGAGATGCAAGTCGGCCGCAGCGACCCGTTCATTGGACACTTAGCGAACTTGGCTGGTCAGCAATTCTCAGGCTCAGAATTTGAGAAAGAAAACTTCCAGAAGATCTACACGCGCGTGAAGAAAGACTTCATCCGTGTCGATGCTGATGAACTGACCTACCCTGCACACGTTATCCTGCGTTACGAGATTGAGCGTGACTTGATCAACGGCAAGATCAAACACACTGACGTGCCAGAGTTATGGAATACCAAGATGCAGTCTTACCTTGGTTTAAGCACTCAAGGTAACTTCACTAACGGCTGTATGCAAGACATCCACTGGACAGACGGCGCATTTGGTTACTTCCCATCGTACACATTAGGTGCGATGTACGCGGCGCAGTTCATGGCTTCAATGAAGAAAACGGTAGATATAAACTCTGTGATTGAAAGCGGTGACCTATCCCCTATCTTCACTTGGTTAGAATCAAACATTTGGAGCAAAGGCAGCCTGCTGACCACTGATGACTTGGTGAAAGGTGCAACGGGCGAAACCTTGAATGCGCAATACTTCAAAGACCATTTGAGAAGTCGTTATCTGTAGATAAAACGCCCAACCACATTGAAGGTTTCTACTTGCAGAGCTTGCTGTGTAAGTAGAACCAAGCTGAAAAAAGCATAGTACAAGTATTGTAAGTCAAAAGTCACAATTATGGCTGAAGGGTAGCTTTGGTTCTAACTAGAAAAGGGGCACTTCTGAGTTACGAAGTGCCATCTGTGAAGGTTCTGGACATTTCCGAGTTGCGTTTTATCTAATTTAGTAAGTCATGAATTAACAGAAGTAGGGCAACTCGCTTAGTCGAGTGTCCAGTATCACTGGTGCAGATCAGTTATCATATTTTAAGTAAATCACTCTAGAAAGGAAGCGAAACCTATGAATTTTAGTTTTGAACAACTTCTCGCGTTCGTGACCGTTTATGAACAACTCTCGTTTAGCAAAGCCGCGGTCAAACTCAATAAGCACCGAACTACGATAGGGCAGGTGATTACCAACCTTGAAGACCAACTAGCGGTCAGTTTGTTTGAACGAGTGGGGCGTTCGGTAGAGCCAACTGAAGATGGTCACCTTCTTTATCACAATGCTAAATTAACCATCGAGCAAGCGCGTACTTTCGATAAATTGGCGCTAAGCCTCTCTTATGGTGGATTAGAAAGCGTCAACATCGCTTATTCTAGTGTGATTCCTCATCGCGCTTTGGTTGAAATCCGCCAGCAATTTCTTCGCGATTTTCCGCTAATGCGCGTGAACTTTTTTGTTAGGAATAAACAGGACATCAAAAGAGGCATAGATAGTGGCGAATACCATTTTGGTATCGTCAATGTGCATGACCGTCAGGCGATGTATAGCTTTGATGCGACTTTCCTTGGGCATTTCGAATTTCTCCCTTTTGTTCAAAAAGGTGGAGATCTATCTAGGTTGGAGAAAAGTGCAGTCTTGGTAGCTCTGAAAAACAGCAAACAATTTGTCTTACGATCTTTTATTGAAGAAGGTATGTCAGAGAAGATTATTTACAGCTCAGACAATGAAGCAATCGATCAACTTGCCCTAGTGATAAAGATGGTCGAAGCGGGGTTGGGTTGGGCGTTACTGCCTAAAACCTTCGCTAATACTGAGTTTGCCAATCATGCCATTGAGCCAGTTGAAGCCGATGAGATGCTAGAGGGCTTCAAGTTTGGCTTCGCGCTTTGGTGTCCACATTCCAAACAAATTGTTGATATTAAAAAGTCGTTAATCACCGTGATAAACAATTATCGCAAGCGATTTGAAGACGGTCTCCGTCGTTAACTCATAGACTCATCCAATTTTTTAACAAGGTTCAATTAGAGCCTTGTTTTCGTTTCAGTTAACTTTAAGTTCGAGTTTTGATGGATTACACCCTTTATATAGGAGTGTGAGGTATCAAGCTGACTATCTCTTCAGTCATGTCACTTTCCCTGTACCTTTAAATAATATAAAAGATATCATACAGTTTGTTGTGATTTTACCCCCAGCCCGTGAAGATAAAGTGACTAAATGGTTGATGTGATACATAGCAATTGTTCACAACTAAAGTTCATAAGGATGGATGACTTTTAGTAGGGAAAATGTTCGCATCCTAAACGATGTAGAGTATTCAATCTAAGTGATTTTGGGGCAGATCTGAGCTAGCAGGCACTTTGCAAGAAAAGCGCCACGAGTAAAGCTTCAGGCTTATGAAGCCTCTGGACATTTCCGTTTTAGCAAGATTGCCAATTAAGCAAAGCATGAATTAAAAGGATAGAAAAAGTCGCTTACGTGATTGTCAGGGATCATTAGACCACTACAACTTCAATTGTCAGTTATAACTAAAACGGCACCTAGCCTTTGAGCAAAAAACCCTATATAACTCATCCCCACCTTCATGCACTCTTACTCGAAAGAAAAAAATACTCTTCCCTCCCTCCTCATACGCGAGAGCTAGCTCAGCATCATCTCTTATCAAACCTTCAGCTACTAAGTGAACTTCTAATGCATCGAGTGCTTTTTCTTCTAAGGCTTTATCGTGAATTGGTTTAAAACCTCCAAATGAAAGGGAAGAAAAAAAAAGAGCAAAAACAAAAAAAACAATTCGCATAACTATTCCTTTTTTATTAGTTCAATACTAATTCCAGTTTAGTAAGAAATTAAGATTGTCGCAGCAGTGAAACTAAATAGATAGCTCTCGTTTCATGCAATTAAAGTCGGAGTTCATCATTCTTATTATGGTAAATGGGTAAATTAGCTACCAAAAACAACCCTCAGACCTCCTCAAACGCTCTCAGCGAGGATTTTGGGCTTGTTCAAGGCTATGCTCATACTACCTTGTATGTGTGTGACTCTTTCAGTGCGATTTACAGAGCAAAAACTAGCGAATTCGTTTGAGTCAAGAACTGTACTCTGCCCCCACTTTTCGTACTTTGTGAGTTAAGTCGCCCCGTTAGCAATAATTTGGACAGCCGCAACTACCTTAAAATGCAGGTCACATTCTCCACTGGACGGACGGCGCATTCGGTTACTTCCCACCTTACACATTAGGTGCGATGTACGCGGCTCAGTTCATGGCTTCAATGAAGAAAACAGTGGATGTGAACTCAGTGATTGAAAGCGGTGACCTATCCCCTATCTTCAATTGGTTAGAATCGAACATTTGGAGCAAAGGCAGCCTGCTTACTACTGATGATTTGGTGAAAGGTGCAACAGGTGAAACCTTGAATGCGCAATACTTCAAAGATCATTTGAGAAGTCGTTACCTTTAATGGAATAAATCGATAGAGGCTGATCAGTTTATTGATTCAGCCTTTTTAATCACATTTTCAAAACATACTTAGATTGATTTGAAGGTTTTATCCCTTCATCGAACTTAACAATCACGGAAGATTCTGGTACCTACTAGCACGAAATTGGACAATAACAAGTTAGGAGCAGTCATAAACTGCAGTCTCATTCGAAGCGATTAAAAAAGCACTTCTAAACGAGATGTTAGAAGTGCTAATTATTGAGTAAATTTAATAAACTTCTTATACCCAGACTTGATCAAATACTCGGTACATGTTGCCACCTAAGAACTTGCTGCAGTCTTCTTCTGAGTATCCATTTTCAAGCATGGTATCAATTAGAGCTGCAACAATTTGATATGGTGCTGGGGTAGGAAACCCTTTTGCTCCTACAGCGGCACTATAGCCACCATCAGGGAATACGTTCTGCCCCATTGGTGTTTGAATAATAGACGCTGTAAAATTGATGTTCGGGATATAGTCTGAACCGAAGCCAACGTGGTCTATACCGACTAAGTTGACCATATAATCAATATGTCGAAATAATTGTTCAGTCGTCAATATATCTGGGTTAGATGTATCCATAAAGGCAGCCACCATATTTATTGAGCAAACCCCACCGGTTGCCGCAACACCTTTAATCACAACGTCAGAAAGGCTTCTCTGATAATCGGCAATGGCTTTCGCACCTGAATGCGAAGAAATGACAGGTTGGCTACTGCGTTCAATCGCATCTAAGGAGGTTCGTTCGCCAGTATGGCTTACATCAACAGGCATACCGTATCGGTTATAAGCGTCGACAAGTTTTTTTCCATATTCAGTTAGACCACGGTTCTCAATTTCGAAGCAGCCATCACCCACATCATTACGTTGATTATATGCCAATAAACAGTAACCATAGCCCATCTCACGCCATAGTCCTACGCGATCAACATCACCACCAAATATTTGAGTACCTTGGTGAGTGAAGTAAATACCCAATTTGTTTTGTTTTACCGCTTCATCAATATCTTTGGTAGTGCGGATCATCATATAGTCGTCTGGGCGTTCTTTCATTTTGCTTAGGTAGAACTGAGCGCCTTTCATAATGCCTTCAACCGAGGCATCTAACGAGTCTGCGGAAGGACATGCTGCTAGTACCTTGAATCCAGCGGCTTTGCACTTGTCCATTTCATCATGGAATTCTGGTGCTTCAGGTGAAGACCATTGAGAGGGCCAAAGACCGGAAAAAAGGCTGTCAATAGCCATAGAATCTCGAACAATTTTTTTTGCACGTTCAGATGCAGGATATTTGTGTGTTCGTTGAGGGATTTTTGAATAATCTTTTATTTCAAATTCTGGTAATTTTGGTGCAACTGACTTTGTCGCTTTATCATTACTTGGTTCGATTTCAGATTTGTTGTCCATATTTGAAATTTTCCTTAACAGTGTTAGCTTCTATAAAATATAAACATGTTGGAAGTTTGGAAGTAAAGATAGGTACGGATTTATATCAAACGGAGTGTTAAGCCCTTTGTACGCACCTTTTTATGCACCTTTTTATAAATAAACTACGCCCAATGACATGATAAAAACGTGATTTATGTCGAATATTTTTGGCAAATCTATCTAAATGTTACCTCAATTAGAAAATTCATTTAAAAGTATTATATGTGACACTTTAAGAAATTATCGAAGAGGTGAGATAAAAAAGCGATACCTGAGTATCGCTTTCTATAGTCTGATTTATCATTGATTAGGTGAATTAACGTCGAATGGCTTCGCCTGCTTTAACGTCTGTATCTAGTTGTGTGTTGTTGACAACGATTTTGCCGTTAACCAATAACCAATGTACGCCTACGGCTGGGTGGTTAGGATCTTGGTAGGTGCCCACATCAGCGATAGTTTCTGGGTCGAATACCACGATATCTGCGTCCATATTGGTTTGGATTCGTCCTTTATTTTTCATTTGAGGGACAAAATCTTCTATTAATTGAGCTGGCATCAGTGTCATTTTACGTAGTGCTTCCGTCATCGTTAACAAGCCGCGCTCACGAACATAGACTCTGAGTACTTTAGCAAAGGTGCCATTTGATCTAGGATGAGAGAATAGATCTTTTGGTAATGGCCACTCGTCACCTGCATAATTTTCAATGTGGCCGTCTTCGTCCATATGCATCCAGAACATTTCGTCAGATTCAATCAACACATTAGGATTTAGAATCGAAGCGTCTAATAGAGCAAGATCTTTAGGGTTTTGCTCGTCTAGGAAGTGCCAGACAATAAAAGTACCAGGTTTATTTTCTTGGTAGTCTTTCAACTGTTCTTCTGTCATACGTTCTTTACCTAGCTGAAAGTTTTCAGCGGTTGAACCCATACGTTCCCGCCAGCCTTCACCAGAAAACATGGCTGCGCCAACGACAGTACTTGCTGCGCCCCAAGGGTAAGCGCCCACAGTAACATTGATTCCTTGTTCTTGAGCCTTATTGACCATAGGTAAGATGGTTTCGATATCTTTTAATGAAGTACTGTTAATATGACAAAAGTGCATATGAGCGCCAGTGATAGCGGCATTGCCCACTAATTCTTTAACGGCTTCAAACGAGCTTTGTGGCTCGGCATTGCTGGCATAGCGAACGTGAGTATAGGTTGCTACGTCTCTTTCTGCGGCTAATTCAGCCAATGCATAATATTCTTTTTGACCATGGCCCGGTGCATAGCCAGCGTTAATACCGATACCTAGGCCACCTTCATCAAGGCCTTGCTCAATCAGCTTGATGATTTTACTTTCTTGCTCAGGTGTTGCTATATCCATCTTCCAATCATTACGTGATTGAGCTTTTTGGAAATAGCCAACGGTCGCTTCGGGTTCCGTCTCACTAAATGTAGCAATACGAGCGTAAGTCCAACCAGCTGCTGCACCATAGTTTAATGGTAAGCCTTTTTCAGCTTGTCCTGCATACCAGTCACTGATAGGTAGAACACCAGATTCGAGTTCCAGCATAGTGGTAACGCCTTGCATCGCCTGCATTCTGTAGTCACCAATGTTTTGACCATGAGCGTGGACGTCGATGAATCCAGGGGCAACAACTTTACCTGTAGCGTCAATAGTTTTATCCCCAGAAATACTATCGGTCGTTATTGCTGTGATCTTATTATCTTTGATCCCGACATTAGCAACAGAATCGAAATTTGTTTCAGGGTCGATAACTCTGCCGTTCAAAATTACAACATCATAATTAGCGGCGATAACAAGTGGTGACATAAGGCCAAAGCCGACGATCGTAGCCTTTTTAATGAATAATTCTAGTGGTTTCATAATTTTATCCCGTGTGTGTGAGATGAACTATAAGTGTTACGTGTCAAAAATCTTAGACCAATAATTTCACGCTATCTACCTGATCCTCATCTTTGCTCATTCTTCTCAATGATAAGACAAATCTAACGTGACAAGAGAAAGTGACTCAAAAACAATCACTTTTACGCTCATCTCACCCACAACTATTGACTTTGCCGCTCCAGAGCTGCCCTTCTCTATAAAGGCAACTTTGACAAAATAATCCTTCATAGCTAAACGTTTATGTACCAACGTTTTCGTCAGGGAAAAAAAAATGCCAAACCTTAAATTACGAAGTTTAAGCGCGATATTCTTCTTTGCTGTCACTCTTCCCATCGTAGTGTTAGCCGACGAGGGGCAAGATGTAGAGGAGGTAGCTAAAGAGCTAGCCAACCCAAACACAACGCTTGGCTCGATGTCCTTTAACTTGGATTGGACGAACTATCAAGGCGACTTAAATTCAGCGAACAGTCAGAACGGGTATCGCTTGAGCTTTCAACCTGTTCTCCCTGTGCCAATTGCAGAGCGAACCAACTTATTTATCAGACCAAATATACCTTTAATATTTGACCAACCCTATTACAAGGGCGATAGATTTGAAAATTCAGATGCAGGTCTCGGTGATATCGGCTTTGATGTGGCCGTTGGTCATACCTTTGAGAGCGGCATGATTGTCGTGGGGGGGATAGTGGGTACACTGCCCACCGCAACAAGCGATGAACTGGGTAACGATCAATTCTTACTCGGTCCAGAGTTTGCCTTAGCCTACGTACAAAGCTGGGGGGTTATCGGGGCGTTAATAACCCATCAATGGAACGCTGGCGGAAGCAATGACGCCGACGCGAGTATTACTGGTGGACAGTACTTCTATACCGCGAATCTAGACGATGGATGGCAAATTCAAGCGCAACCAACTTGGAGCTATAATCACGAAGCGAGCAGTGGAAATAAATTGTCATTCCCTATTGGTATTGGGTTCGCTAAGACGACTCTCATTGGTGGCAAACCCATCAAGTTTGGTCTTCAATACTGGAACTACATTGAAAGCCCTGACGCGTTTGGGATAGAGCATCAACTTCGACTGGTCATCACACCTGTTGTTGCTCTTCCTTGGTGATAACAGGTCGCAGGATAAAATTAGACATAAAAAAACCGCAGCGAACTGCTGCGGTCTTAAATTTGGCGGTGAGTGAGGAATCCGACTTATTTATTTAAGATACTGATATATATCCATAAAAAAACTCGCAAAGAGAGCGGTAATACTTATGGTAATACTTTTAACCAAGTGTCAAATTCATAAGTTACTGCATAAATTTTTAGGCTAAGGCAACTATACTTTATCCTAACGTACTTAACCTGCTTACAACCGCCAGCTAGTAATTCAGTCTATTTCAACATAAGTATAATAGCTTCTTCAACGGCATCAGTTAGGTATTTCCAACGGTACTGCAATAGCCATGCAGGCTAAGACCCCCGATACACGGTTACTCACTTTAATCCCTTTCCGCACAGAATCTCTGAGCCTTAAGAAGGTTCTGGGCATTTCTGAGTTACGAAATGGTGCGTGAGAAGTTTCTGGACAAAAGTGTGCTATGCGATTTGCTAATTTAGTGAGCAATGGATTAGTTTAAGTAAGTTAAATGAGATTTGTCTTAAAATAGACAAAAAGCACGTCGGGCAGCCAATTACTCAGTATTGTTTGCAGGAGCCGTTTAATTAGTAGTGTCTACTTTGGCCACATCAAGGTTCCAAGCATATGAAAATTAATTGAATGCTCGGGCTATCCTCCCATGCCCTTGATAATCGTATTTCACTGAGTTACTGCTAACGAATACTGATTCACCAGCTCTCAACACAACGTGATTATTTTGACTTGAAATTGCAACTTCACCTTCAATACAAAACAGTATTTCTGCGCTACGAACAAACTGTGCTTGGCTGGTAATCTCGACTGTCATTACTTCAAAGCAGAAGTCATCAACTGGGATCGGGTAGCTCACTTTATTACTCTCTTTATATATTGGTTTTAGCCGAATCTCCGCTGGTTCAATCGGTTCGAATGAGGTGTTATCTATTAACTCAGTTACATCAATGTGTTTTGGTGTGAGCCCTGCGCGCAAAACATTGTCTGAACTTGCCATTATCTCCAGACCAGTCCCCTGCACATATGCATGTGGGGTTTCGGCGTACAAAAACATTGCTTCGCCAGGTGCTAATTCAACAGTATTAAGCATTAGTGGAGAAAATAGGCCGATATCTCCAGGATAATGCCGCTTAAACTCAGCACTGTACTGCAGAGCCTCGCGCCCTATCATGGTTTTAGCCGGACGTCTGTGCGCCTCACCAAGTTCAGCCAGTGCCACCTTTTTACGTTCACCTTCAAGTGACATAATCGCAGCAAAGAACTCTTTTAGCGCTGCACTATCTGCGTGCTTTTCTAGCTCGGAAATTTCTTTCGCCAGACTTGGAATGTCGGCCTCTTTAAACAAAGTAATAATGTCTGCAATTGGGCGAAATCCATTCATCGCTTTATAAAAGGTTAAAGCGTAAACCAATTCAGGCTTATGGTTGGAATCTTTATAGTTTCTGTGCGCGGCATCTAGCGGAATCCCTCGTTGGTTTTCTCGCTCAAACCCTTGCTGCGCTTTATGTTTACTAGGGTGTACCTGAATAGAGAGTGGCATCTCTGCGGCAAGCACTTTGAATAAGAAAGGCAACTCCCCAAAACGTGCAGCGGTGTAGCCACCAAGAATATCTTGCTTGTTGTGCTCAATTACCTCAGCAAGAGGCTCTCCGGTACCATCGAGCCTAGAGCAGCCATTTGGGTGAGCACCCATCCAGATCTCTGCCTGTGGCTTGTGCTCTGGATTATTGATACCAAATAGGTTGTGAATGGAGTCTTTACTACCCCATGCATAGTTTTGGATGACGTTATCAAGCTTAAATAGAGACATACTACTTCTCTCCAAAAATCTGTGCGCCGACTTTCAAAGTAGCGGCAATATTGCGTGCAGTGCGAGTCAGATTATCGCCCGCCTCTGTCAGAACTTGTTCTAGTGGTTGTGGTGAACGAACCGTGCCAAAGGTGCTATCGACAACGTTGTAGAGTTCATCAATCTCTTTACCCAATGAGCCTGCAATTCCAATCACGGGAATACCTTGTAGCGTGGCTCGTTTAGCAATACCAAACGGGGTCTTGCCTTGCAGGGTTTGGTTATCCATCTGGCCTTCGCCAGTAATAACCAGATCCGTGCCCTGCAGCACTTGGTCTGCGTTTAAGGTGTCTAAAACCATCTCAATACCTTGCTTGATTTGGATATCAAATAGCAGTGATAAACCAAGAGATGCGCCACCAGCAGCGCCAAAGCCAAGTGTAGTTCGGTTATCTGTTCCAGTGAGATTGCTGCTGACCTCTCCAAAATGATTCAACGCGTCATCAAGCTGATCAATCAGTTCCGAGGAAGCCCCTTTTTGAGCACCAAAGATATAGCTAGCGCCGTTTTCACCAACTAATGGATTGTTGACATCACAAGCGATCACAAACTCGACCTGTTGGCATCGAGGATGGATATTGCTTAAGTCGATACGAGAAAGGTTAGAAAGAGCAGTACCACCCAAGGCAATCTCATTGCCTTGCTCGTCCAACAACTTGCCACCCAATGCTTGGACGATACCAGCCCCACCATCATTGGTGGCGCTGCCTCCAAGACCAAGCAGGACTTTATTTACACCTTTCTCAAGTGCCTCTTTGATCAACTCACCAGTACCATAGGTAGTTGCAAGGGCAGGATCGCGATCTTGTGGCGAAACTAGTTCTAATCCCGATGCTGAAGCTATCTCTATCAATGCCGTCTTACCGTCATCAAGCAGTGCCCAATGTGCATCGACGGTCTCACCTTGTGGGTTCATCACTTGGGTAGTTTGCACAATGCCATCTAACCCTTGCATCAATACATCGACCGTTCCCTCACCGCCGTCGGCCAGCGGTAGATGCACATACTCCGCTTCTGGGAATACTTGTGCAAAACCGGCTTCAACGCTTTGGCATACCTGCTTGGCACTAAGAGACTCTTTAAATGAATCGGGGGCAATTACAATCTTCATCTCGGTTCACCAACTCCGCCCAGTTGGAATCAGAGCGGAGGTTTCTACGGTTAAAAACTAGGATTAAAACTTCACTTGGAATGATTTAGCCTGACACGCATTAAGTGCACCAAAGCTCTGGCTAGCGACTTCGGTATCACGTACTCGCTCATCCAAGCTGGTCTCTTGCCATGAAGTCACTGGTTGAGTGAAGGTAACACCATCTTCAATCTGTCCAGATTCAGCCGGGTTGTAGACACGTAGAATTAAGGCATCTTCATCTTCCGCTTTCTTCAGTACACTAAGAACAGCTCCTTTCTGCTCTTTGGCAAGAAGCGAGTAGGTTAACGGCTTGTCTTGCTCACCGACGTTTAGCTTCATTGCGTTGTACGGGATCTTGTTGTAACACTCGATTGGCGTTACATAGTCTCGTGCTTTAGCCATAACGTTGGCCGCGATATGGTTGCCAGCAAAACCAAGTAAGCTGAATTCACACACCAACTTGCCGCGAGTTTGCGAGTCTGGGGTCGGGATCTTGATACCTGAAGGACGTCCTGGACGCAGCAACAACTCTTCTTTACCTAGAACTCCTACCCCACGCAGTAGAGTTAGAGCAAAGGTATCGCGTTCTTCATTGCCTTGGCTTGATACGACTTCAAACTCACGCAGACCATTGGTCATCAATGCCAGTCCACCTGTCTGGTTTTCAACCGCAGCAAAGTTCATCAGCTGGTACACAGGCACTGGCGCTTCTTTCCAGCTTTCTTGCTCCCATACTTCCATTGCAGGGTCGTTAGTTGGTCGAGTGATAAGGCCAAACTGGTTATCTGCCACCACATTTTCAGAGACAAATGGCGTTGGGATAAGCACACGTACTCGATGATCGTCTGCTTGATTATCTAGCTCCATACGGACTTCAATGCGGCGTGAACCGGCTTTAAGTACCACTTGACAATCGACATCTACATAGCCGTTTTGTCCTGTGCGCTCTTCACGCTCTTGCAGATTAGCTGGTACATCCATTCGCAGTTTGATGCTAGCAACCGATTGGAATCCTTCATGTTTAATATCGGTTTCGACTTTAAACTCATCTGAGTAAAGCAGCCACTCTTTGCGAGATGGCGAATAGTCGTACTCATCGCCATCGTCTGAACCATCTTCAATTTTTAGCACTTGGTCGTATGTCATCTCGGTTTCTTTGTCCAAGATGGTTAGGGTGCCATTGTCGTTCACTTTGATGGTGTAGAACTCATTCTCTAGCAGGTAATCTTTCTGCTCGGCAATCTTCTGAGCACCTTGTTCATTGCCTTGAATATGCAAGGTAGCAAAGCCCATCGCAGGTACAGATTGTTTAATCTGAATATCGTACTCAATAAACGGGTCATAGTTACCGTAGTGGACAATCTGGCGGTCAATCTTGCCTGGGTCGATCACTCGCTGATCTTGGATGAAGTACTCAACTGAGTTGCCGTTATCATCGAAGATGTTGAACTGCTCTGCACGAATAGTGATGGTGGTGTTGATCACCTCTTCACGTTCGTATGGCGATAGGTTAAAGAAAGCTAGCTTGTCGCAGCCTTCACGCGCTGGCATGTGGTCAACAATTTTACGCTTGTAAAAGGTGATCAGATTGCTCGCCATATCGTCGGCTAGGATGTAACGGTTAAGGATCTCCGCATGCACCTTGTCTGAACAGCAGCAACCAATAGAGTCATGGGCATGGTTCTTCATGCTCTCTTTCCACATTTTCTCAATCAAGCCATGGTGATATTCAAAACCTAGTGACCAAGCGATAGAAGCAAGAGGTTCTAGGATGTTGACGATCTTATTCTCTACCTGAGCGTGGATCAGCTTGATATCCATACGAGTTGACGAAATTGTACGGTGCACACGCATGTATTTGCCGTCGTTAAACTCGCCTTTTACTGTGTCTAATTGATCGCGTTCTTGCTTGATGCGGTCGAACACCTCTTCAAAGCGGCTCATCACAAACTCACGTTCTGGGTAAACCTCACGTAGCTTGTCCATCACCTCAAAGATGTCTTTTTGGATTGGCATCTGATCGTGACCATTCGGCAGCAGGATATCTTTGGTCACTGACGGTTTTTCTAACACCGGGAAGTATTTGTCTAGGCGAGCACGCAGCCCTTCTTCATCTTGAGGTAGGTACTTACCAATCGCATATCCAAGAGGCAGTACTTGTGCAGCTACTTCTGAACCATCATTAGATTGCCATAAGAACTCAGTTTTGTTGGTACCGTGACGCTCAGAGCAACCACGCCAGAACATCGCTGTATCGATATCAAATCCGTTATAGATCATCGGCAACTGTGAGCTCATTGAGAACGAGTCTGGCAAGTAACCAATTTTCATTGGCTCACCTAACTCTAGACAATCGCGTAGGCCGTACAACATGTTACGAACGATTGACTCACCACCAACCTGCATAGTGTCAGTTTGAGAGTACCAAGGGCCAACAATAAGTTTGCCCGCCTGAACTAGGTCACGTACACGCTCTTTATTTTCTGGCTTGATGGCAAAGTAGTCTTCAAGGACAGCGGTCTGACCATCAAGTACATAGTATTTGTATTCTGGATCGCTCTCCAGACGTTGCATGATCTCTTCCATGTTGTTCACCAGAAGAATACGAGACTCTTCAGTGGTGAAGTACCATTCGCGATCCCAGTGCATGTGTGGGGTAATATGAACGCGTGATTTAGTCATTGTTTTGTACCTGTAAAGACTGTGCTGTGCGACTTAAATGAGTAATGGCTTTTGAGTAAACGCTGAGTTATCCAAATAACTTTGAAGCAATAGAACCAAACAACCCTTTCTTCTCTTCAACTACTGGTGCAGATTCTTCGGCTGCCTGTTCAATTTGTTCTTCCTCATCGCTAAGAAGTGCAAAAATTTGTTCTACAGTTGTCGCGCTAAGTACCGCTTCACGAACTTCATCATCAATCAAAGTACTTGTCAGCTCGGTCAGCAGTTGCATGTGTGTAGAGCCCGCTTCAGCATTAGGAATAGCAATTAGAAAGATCAGATTTACATCCTCTTCTTCATCAATGCCCTGCCATTTCAAATCTTGTTTTAGGGTTGCGACTGCAAATGCTGCTTCTTTCACTGCGTCGGTTTTGCCATGTGGAACAGCAAGGCCTTCGCCTAGCGCCGTTGCACCATGCTCTTCACGGGCAAACACAGCTTTTAAATACTCTTCTTTGTCGTGCAGTTTGCCTTGTTGGTCGAGTTGTTCAGCGAGTGCTTCAATTGCAGCGTCACGACTTTCGAACGTCGTTTGTAGATTAATCAGTGATGAGTTGGTAAGCGTTGTAAGGTTCATAGTTTTAGCCCCGTGTTCACGTTCTTTTGGGTTATCTGTTTATGTGACAACAATAATACCAATCAAATACAAATAAACCATGATACAGATCTCACAAATATCACGATATGTATTAAATTGGAGTTAAAGTTCCATATTTGTATTCTTTATCATTATTTAACTGGGTAGAATTCGTATTATTCAAGTCAAAGGTCACACACTAAGACCTGTTAGAGTGGTTCTACAGGTTAATACGCAAGAGGTTAGCTAGGATATGACGACAAGATTACCCATGTACCGACAAATCGCTGATGCCATTAGAGATAAGATTAGCACCGGTATTTACAAGGTTGGTGAAGCACTACCGACAGAAGCACAACTCCGTGAAGAGTTCTCTGTCAGCCGCGTAACTATACGCCAAGCGCTTAAACTTCTAATCGAACAACAAGAGCTAGAAAGTATTCAAGGTAGTGGTACCTATGTAAAAGAGAGCAAAATAAACTACAACATCTACCAACAGAGCAGCTTTGCTGAGAAATGGGCTCATTTGCAGGGAGTAACACACAGCGATGTCTTATCTTTCGAGGTACAAGCCGCCTCATTAACGCTGGCCGAACACTTGGATATCAATGAAGGCGAGCGCATTTTCTACATCAAGAGAGTACGTTTCCTGGACGAGACCGCCATTACGGTTGAAGAGACTTGGATGCCAACGACTATGTTCCCAGACCTCAGTTACCAAGTGATGCAAGGGTCGAAATATGACTACATCGAAAAGCAAAAGAAGATGGTGATAGATAGAAGTGAGCAAGAAATCATGCCTGTCCTTCCACCAAGTGACGTGGCGACATTGCTTGGAGTCAATCCTACAGAACCTGTTATAGAAAAGCGTACTCGCGGATACCTAGAAAATGACACCATCTTCGAATATAGCCGAAACTATTTCACGACCAACAACTATAAATTTACCCTCACCTCTAAGCGCCAAAGGGCGAATACAAGCTATTCTATTTAAATAAGGGTTTTATTACTTAATGTCGCCTCGTAGCTATTTAGTGTTATATTTCAATGGTATATAGTCATAGTGCATTTTTGTATTACTTTGATACTAAGAACAATAAAAACAAATTAAATACAAATAATACAACTTGTGAGAATTATCACAGATGATTAAAACAAATTAAGTAAGAATATAATCATTGAGTGACCTATTTGTCGCTCAAATGACGAGAGACGACGCAAAGGAACATCAGATGAAAATCTTAGCGATTACAGCATGTACAGCCGGTGTAGCGCACACCTACATGGCGGCTAAAAATTTAGAAAAGAAAGCAGCCGCGCGCGGTTGGGAAATAAAGGTCGAGAAGCAAGGTGCGAATGGACTAGATGGAAAACTAACCGCACAAGATATCGCGCAGGCCGATGGCATTATCTACGCTGTTGACGTAGGCGTAATTGAAGCTGAGCGCTTCGAGGGGCTAACGTCTGTGCAAGGTAAGGTTAAAGATGGTATCAAAGCCGCTGATGAAATGCTTGATGCACTCGAAGAGAAGGTCAAAGCGGGTGGCTCAAATGCGAAAGCAGCCACGACGACCAACAAGTTTGCCGAGAAGGAAGAGAGCAACGACAATATGATCGTTAGTTTCTTGAAACTTTGGTACAAGGGCGCTCTTTCAGGCGTATCTCACATCATTCCTCTTGTTATAATCGGTGGTCTTTGTGTAGGTCTTCTAAATCTATTCTTCGGCTACGATTACACCCACCTTTATGATGAAGCGATACTGGTTGAATACACGGGCAAAACATACGCAGACCTTGGCATAATTAACGCCGCTGAAGGGTTAGCAAACAGTGAAATCGGTGCAATTAAGAAAGAAGTTTATGCAGCTATTGCACAGCCAGAAGCCAAAGCGCAGTTTGAGTCTTCGTTTCAAGGCATTATTCATTTCCTATACTACGGCACGTTAAAAGCATTTAACCCACTGTTAATCTGTGTGCTTGCAGCATTTACAGCTTACGGTATGGTCGGTAAACCTGGTCTAGCTCCTGGTTTCGTCGGTGGTTTCGTCGCTGTTGGTGGTGGATTCGGTAAGATCTCTATCATGACCGGCGGCTTCCTAGGTGGCTTAGTAGCCGGTGCAGCAGCAGCGTTATTTGTTATGCTTGTCCGCCAGATCAAAGTACCGAAAGTACTAGAGTCAGTGAAGATGATTATCATCACACCTCTACTAGCGGGTATCGCAACACTAATCTTTATGTATGCGGGCCCTGGTAAGTTCTTCGCGATGCTTAACAGTGGTTTGGTTGACTGGCTAACCTCAATGGGCACAAACAACCTACTGATTCTTGGTTTCATCCTCGGTGCTATGGCTTGTTTCGATATGGGCGGCCCGGTAAACAAAGCGGCTTACCTATTCTGTATCGGTGTTGGTACAAGTGGTGACTTCGCTGGTGATGCATCAATCTTTTACGCTGCCTTTACTGCTGCGAAATGTATCCCTGGTATGTCATTAGGCATTATGTCTGTCGTATTCAAACGTTTCTTCGATGAAGAAGATCGCTTGGCAGGCCCTTCAACCGCTATCTTAGGTTTCTGTGGTATCACTGAAGGTGCTATCCCTTACGCTGTAAAAGATCCAATGCGTATCATCCCTGCTCATATGATTGGTGGTGGTGTAGCGGCTGCATTAATTCTTTCTTCTAAGATTACTATTGGTACCGTAGCTGGCGGAGCAGTGTTCATGCTACCTGTCATCGGTAACCCTGTTGCTTGGCTGACTTACTTCGTCATCGGTATTGCAGTGTCAATGGCACTAACCATCGGATTAAAAGTAATAGGAAACCAAAAAGAAAAGAAGTTAGCTGAAACGAAAGCTTAACTCACCCTCACTTAGTATGCTCCAAAACTCCAAGCCTCCCCCGCTTGGAGTTTTTTTGTATTATCAGCTCACTCACTCAACAACCATTTCTTGTATTCAGTGCTTTAATTCGTATCATTAAGCCTCTAGAGGTGATCACAAGTCGTTGTCACCTATCTCTTTTGTATTGTTTTCGAGGTTTACATGGCAAGACTGCCCCTGTATCGCAAAATAGCTGACGCCATTCGAGAAAAAATCAGCAGTAAGATTTACAAGGTAGGTGAGGCGCTGCCAACAGAAGCTCAACTGTGCGAAGAGTTTTCTGCCAGCCGAGTAACCGTTCGTCAGGCGCTTAAACTTCTGATCGAAAATGAAGAGCTAGAGAGCATTCAGGGTAGTGGCACCTACGTTAAAGAGAATAAGGTTAACTACGATATCTACCAACAAAGTAGCTTTGCGGAAAAATGGGCTCATTTAGGTGGGATAACTCATAGCGATGTAATTGCCTTTGAAATTCAATCTGCCTCGTTAACACTAGCAGAGCACTTAGACATCAACGAAGGCGCTCGAATTTTTTACGTAAAACGCGTTCGTTTTGTCGATGACAACCCAATCACCGTTGAAGAGACATGGATGCCAGTCGACATGTTCCCGGATCTAACCTATCAAGTGATGCAAGGCTCGAAATACGATTATATCGAGAAGCAGAAAAAACTGGTGATAGATAGAAGTGAGCAGGAAATCGTGCCCATCCTCCCGGCTAACGATGTTGCTGAGTTGCTAGGCATCAGTCCTGCCGACCCGATCATTGAGAAGCGCACTCGCAGCTACCTACACGATGACACTGTATTCGAATATAGTCGCAACTACTTTAAATCCAGTGACTATAAGTTCACTCTAGTCGCAAAAAGACGGAAATCTCCCCGTTAACCTGTGGACGTTTTGAGTAAACTTGTAGAATGTTCGAATCGACTATTCAGATTACTATTTATAGGACAAACTTTCTTTAACAAGATAGCTATGAGTAAAAACACTAACGTGATGTATGGAATCCACT